>NZ_BMKZ01000022.1 GCF_014644735.1 Caldalkalibacillus thermarum
CACTGTCTGGTGACGATAGCGGAGGGGACACACCCGTTCCCATTCCGAACACGGAAGTTAAGCCCTCCAGCGCCGATGGTACTTGGGGCGAAAGCCCCTGGGAGAGTAGGTCGTTGCCAGGCAGTCACAACGTGCCGGTGTAGCTCAATTGGCAGAGCAACTGACTTGTAATCAGTGGGTTGGGGGTTCGACTCCTCTCACCGGCACCATAAATCTTATCGTGAGCCGCTAGCTCAGTTGGTAGAGCATCTGACTTTTAATCAGAGGGTCGAAGGTTCGAATCCTTCGCGGCTCACCATTTCCTCAATGTGCGGGTGTGGCGGAACTGGCAGACGCGCTAGGTTCAGGGTCTAGTGCCCATTACGGGCGTGGGGGTTCAAATCCCTTCACCCGCACCAATGTTTTTAAATCACATCTCAGTGAGCGGAAATAGCTCAGGGGTAGAGCACCACCTTGCCAAGGTGGGGGTCGCGGGTTCGAATCCCGTTTTCCGCTCCATTCTCTCAAAGATTAAATAATAATACATGCGCCCTTAGCTCAACTGGATAGAGCGTTTGACTACGAATCAAAAGGTTGGGAGTTCGAGTCTCTCAGGGCGCACCATCTTTCGGGAAGTAGCTCAGCTTGGTAGAGCGCCACGTTCGGGACGTGGAAGTCGCAGGTTCAAATCCTGTCTTCCCGACCATTTTTTTCTACCCTCGTTTTTCTCTATTTTTTTGTTTTACTTTCTCTAGTGGCGGTGTAGCTCAGCTGGCTAGAGCGTACGGTTCATACCCGTAAGGTCGTGGGTTCGATCCCCGCCACCGCCACCATGGTATGACTTACCATGATATGACTTACCATGATATGACTTGCGGAGGAGTACCCAAGTGGTTGAAGGGAGCGGTCTTGAAAACCGCCAGGGGCCTCACGGCCCGCGGGGGTTCGAATCCCTCCTCCTCCGCCAGATCACTACAACAATAACATGTTAACAATATAGATCATTGTCTGTGACGTGGCCCGTTGGTGAAGTGGCTTAACACACCGGCCTTTCACGCCGGCATTCAGGGGTTCGAATCCCCTACGGGTCACCATCGTGGAGGGGTAGCGAAGTGGTCAAACGCGGCAGACTGTAAATCTGCTCCCTCTGGGTTCGGCGGTTCGAATCCGTCCCCCTCCACCATATTAATATAAAGTGATATATTGTCTTGATCTAACTCCATACATAGCATAGCTTTCATTTGTTATCCTCTGAATCCCATTCAGAGGTTTTTTTCATATAGGGGGTGTGACATACTCCCACCACCTACGCTAACGCTTAGAGGTGGGGGCTTCTCGGGTAATTCCTTCTAACGAAGGAAAATTGACCGAGCGATCCCCGTGTGCCCCACGGTTCGAGATCCAGTTAGGCAGTCCCTAACTGTTTCAGACCTTCCTTTTTGATATTGATGGCGGCGTTGGTGTCTCTGTCTGCCACAAAACCGCATTCACAACGGAACTGGCGTTCTGTGAGAGACAGAGATGCCTTCATCCGTCCACAATGTGAACACGTTTTGGATGAGGGGAACCATTTGTCGATTTTGATCAGTTTCTTCCCCTGTTCTGCTAACTTGTATTGAAGGAAAGTAGTGAACAGGCCCCAGCCGTTGTCATGAACGCTTTGACCGAAATGGAGGGCTTGAGACATCCCCTTCATGTTGAGGTCTTCGATCACGACCGCATCATACCGGTTGGCCAATTGTCGTGAAGTCTTGTGCAAAAAGTCCTGACGTTGGTTGGCAATCTTTTCGTGCAACTGGGCGACTTTCAGCCGCTGTTTGTGCCAACGGTTGGAACCTTTCCGGCGGCGTGACAGCACCCGTTGGGCTTGAGCCAGTTTTTCTAAGGCTTGCCGATAGAATCGAGGATAATTGGCTCTCTTACCCTCGCTATCGACATACAGCGTATTCATGGAAAAATCGAGCCCAACAACGTTTTCTATTTCTTTTGGCACCGGTTGGTGTTCATACTCAGTCAGAATGGAGATGAAGTATTTTCCTGTTTTCGTTTTCGTGATCGTACAAGCCTTGATAATGTGGTGAACAGGAATCTGCCGATGTTGCCTCAATTTGACCCATTTCAGCTTGGGTAACTTGATGTAGCCATCGGCAAGCTTAATGTTGCCATTCACCATATTTGTGGTGTACGACTGTTTGGCCTTGCGGCTTTTGAACTTGGGAAATCCCGCCCGGCCAGAGAAGAAGTTGGTGAAGGCTTTTTGCAAGTTTAATTGAGCGTTGGCTAAGGCAAGGCTATCGACTTCTTTAAGCCATGGAAAATCCCGTTTGTACTTGGCCGGAGTGGGAAATTTGTGCTTTTTCACAGCTTCTTTGTCGTCTTTGAACTTTTCATAAATTTGTATGCGTTCCTCAAGCATTTTGTTATAGACGAAGCGGACGCAACCGAACGTTTTGGCGAGCAGTTGTGCTTGTTCTTGTGTTGGGTACACACGGAATTTGTAGGCTTTGTTGGCCATATCCGCATCACCTGCCCACAATACGAACGTTTGTTTGATTTTATTTTACCACAATCATCATATTGAGGCTACATCAAACCGACATTCATCTCCCACTTTCGCTTCGCTTAGAAGTGGGAGACTTCTGTCGGAGGTAAGTTAAAAGCGTCAAAGAACTTGAAAGGTTATCCTTCCAGCGCCCTGAAACAGCTTTAACTGACACAGCTTTCACAGCTGTGTTTTTTTATTGTTATATAGGGACTAAGGTACAATCTTGGAGAGTGTAATGCCCGTATAATAAGGTAAGGTGCAATCAAGGGTGCAATAAAGTATGAGCAGTCCGTATGTTTTAATTATCTGTTGTTAGGAAGTGACAGTAATATGAGTGTAGATGGAACGTTCGGGCCTTTAAGCAAACCAATTGTTGGTGTTTTTGTTTTTCCCAAACAAATCCAAAAGCTAATCCAACAAAAACCCCATTACAGGTATGTTGAACTGTCACAAGCCAATTTGACAGCAAAGACCACTTTATATTTCTTTTGCCAGGGGGATGTGGATGATGAACTTAACAAAATTAAAGGAACCTATTTCGACACAAAAGAAGGACTCTGGAAACAGAGCTATTTTCCATTTCCGGATGTTTTATACAGGAGAACAGACAGCCTGAATAGGCCCAAGTATGTTAAACTGCGTCAAAAGATAGATGAGCATGGGATTAAACCACTCAATTACCTCGAAGGTTTTAATAAGTGGGATGTATATCAACATCTGTTTCAGGACTCCGCGGTCAATTTCTATGTACCAAAAGCCATCCTATTTAAAGATCAGGATGATCTGAAACAAATGTTGGATCGTTATCATAACATTTATGTTAAACCGCGCCGGGGAGGTCGGGGCAGAGGTGTGATGCGCATAACCAAGCTGGGACAGGGCAACTTTGAAACCCGGTCTTTTTCAAGGCAGACAGTGATCCACCGGGGCAAAACCCTAGCAGAGCTGGCTGAAAAAATCCGTGAGGCCTATAAAGGGCGCAAGGTTATTGTGCAACAAGGGATTGACTTGATCGAATACAAAAACAGTATAGCTGATCTCAGAGCGGAGGTACAAAGAAACGGCAAGGGTAAGCTTGAGATCATAGGGATTTTGGAATATGCCAAATTCATTACAAGTACAAAATAGTCAATGTAATTGAAGCCAGGCCTATATTTGGCCTGGTTTTTTTATGCACTCGCCCGCTACTGTGATCATATACTAAAGGTGAGTAAAGAGAATCAAGAGACAGGAGGCGTTACTTATGGCATATCCATATGATTACATGAGTCATTACTATCCTAGAATCTCTCCAATGCTGCCGTCTGAGGACCCCTATTTTTATCAAGTTTTGCAATCCTTGGTCGGGCATCACGTGGTTGTGCAAACATCACAGCGTTCCGTCAGGGGCATCATCACCGATGTAAAGCCTGATCATGTTACCGTTAATGTCCACCATACATTGTTCTTTATTCGCACACCGCAGATTGTTTGGGTGATGCCCCAGGCGGCTTTTCGGCAAGATGACCATCAATTCCAACCTGCAATGACAGCAGAAACCTAATTAAATGTTGGCATGAGACAAACTTGCCCGCTCATAAGCATAGTTACTGTAAATGAGTGATTGTGGGAGGGATCACCATGTTTAAACGCATTAACAAGCTCGCAATTGAACTGCCTGTTCCTGACCATCCCGATGCCAACGCTGCGGCAGCAGTACAGGAACTGCTGGGTGGACGGTTTGGTGAGATGTCCACACTGAACAATTATTTATTTCAGTCTTTCAATTTCAGGGAAAAAAAGAAACTGAAGCCATTTTATGATTTGGTGGCCAGTATAACGGCGGAGGAAGTGGGCCATGTAGAGCTGGTTTCTTATACCATCAACCTTATGCTGACCGGGTCCACTTTTCCTGGCGATCCAGATATTGCGCCGATGCGTAACGCTGTTGACAAACGTAACACCTATCACTTTATTGTCAATGCCCAAACGGCCCTTCCTGGTGATTCGATGGGAAAAGCTTGGAATGGGGATTATGTTTTTAACAGCGGCAACCTGTTGCTGGACCTGTTGCACAATTTCTTCCTGGAATGCGGCGCCCGAACCCACAAAATGCGGGTCTATGAAATGACGGATCACCCGGTGGCACGGGAGATGATCGGTTATTTGCTCGTCCGCGGCGGTGTGCATATTATGGCCTATGCCAAAGCGATTGAAATCATCACCGGTGTCGATATGACCAAAATGCTGCCCATCCCCAATTTGGAAAACAGCCGGTTTGAAACAGCTCGAAAATATGAGGCACAAGGGGTTCATCGCCGCTTATATACGTTCAGTGATACGGATTATAAGGATATTGCCCTGATCTGGAAAGGGAAGCATCCCCTCGATGGCCAACCATTAGAAGTGATCCAAGGGACTCCTGAAGGAGCACCGGTCCCTGATCTTGAAGCACTGCCAGAAGAATTTGCTCCTGGTATTTCTAAAGAAGACTTCATTGAAATAGCCAAGCGCTTGCAGCGTTCAGCCGGCTTGTGACATGACGTTTTTTAAGTTTGCATGTCCCCACGATTCTTAGTGGGGCTTTTTTATTTGTTATGATGGGTTACAGCTGAGCTTAGATGGAAATGATTGGACAAAATTAATCCGTAACCAAGCGCCCTTGTTTTGATATAATATGAGTAACAGGCGGAAAAGCAGTGCAAGCATCCTAATGGCATCTGAGTAAAACAGCGAGAGGAGGATGAAGCTGTCGCAGCTGTAGACAGCTTGAGATTGAAGTGTTTGTAATTATCAAAAAATTATGTGTTGGTGTGGTTATACTTTCTCTTGCTGCTGTTATGATTATCATAGGTTTTGTACATTATTGGGCGTCAACGGAACAAGGCAAGCTGCCGCCTAAAACTGCTGTGATATTGCATGCAGTCAATCAAAATCTGGTGACAATTGATATGAGTCCTCCCCGGATATTCGCTAAAAAAGGGAGTTCAATGTTGGACAAGTTTGACCAGCAGATTCCTGTTTCTGACGGGACAACCATTCCCGTCCGTGTTCACCGTCCATCGGGAGAAGGGCCCTATCCCATGATTGTGTATTACCACGGGGGCGCATTCCTTGAAGGTTACGGCAGTATTGACACCCATGATAATATCACCCGTTCACTCGCCGCCCAAACCCAAAGTGTTGTCATTTCAGTGGGATACCGGGTTGCCCCCAGCTATACGTTCCCCATTGCCATCGAAGATAGTTATGAAGCGCTCCTCTGGGTGGTTGAACACGCTGAAGAGTTGAACGGAGACCCTGCACGTATCGCTGTGGCGGGTGACAGTGCCGGTGGAAACATCGCCACAGTAGTGGCGGCAATGGCCCGTGACAGGAAGGGTCCCGAACTGAAAGCGCAAGTCTTGCTCTATCCGGTGACCACATTTCAGGAAGTCTCCTTTCCATCCCGGGAAATTTACGATAGCGGCTATTATTTACTTTCGCGTCAAGTGATGTATCTTGCTCGTGAAAAATATACGCCGGATGAATCCATGTGGTCCAGTCCGTATACTTCGCCCCTTCATGCCGCTGATCTTTCCAACCTTCCTCCGGCCCTGATCATTACAGCTGAGTTCGACCCGCTGCGTGATGAAGGGGAAGCGTATGCCGAGCGTCTGGCTGAGTTCGGGGTGACAGTAGAAGCACTGCGCTACAAGGGTGTGATGCACGGTTTTATCTCGTTTTATGAAGTCATGTACAGGGGCAGACACGGATTAGACGAGACTAGCTCCTTCTTGCGCCGAGCCTTTTATGATAAACTTGAGGCTCAACCTTATCGATTACAGGTGATCGATCCTCCCATGGGAATGGCTTATGTGCGCGATCTGATTGAAGCATATGCTTTTGCCGCTTACTTGCTGGGTAAACAGATGAGCACAATCTTAAACCGTTAAAGGCGACGTCCACTGCATGGTGGGCGTTTTTTCTATACTTTTAAATGCTGAATAAGCAAAGGATCCAATTGGAACCCTACCGTAGAGAGGAGATTGAATGGACGAGGGCATGATCTCTCTCGTACAGCTGATCCGTAATGGTCACTAAACTAATTTGAGTATAAGGGTGTAAGAGGAGTGAACACGTGCAATGATTCGTCAAGCCGTCATCTGGAGCTGCTGTCTGCTCGTATTAGGATTATGGATATCTCCTTCCTTAACCCAGGCAGCAGCTGATTCAAATGCTTATTTAACCATTTCAGTTAAATCATCTCCCGCTGCCACCTGTTCAACTTCCCTTACGATTAAACAACGCTATTGGGTCGACCTGTTTCAGAACCCGTCGTTCGAGCAGTCATCAAGAACGTGTACGTTTCCGGCAGCTTACCTTAGCTTTTACTCCGAAGGAAATACAATCCATTATTTGGCCGATGAACAAGGCTGCATCTTTGACGCAACCGGACAGCAGCAGCTGAAAATCAGTCATAATACCCGCCGAAAGTTGCAAGCTTATCTCCAGCTTTTGAAAAAAAAACATTATGGAGAGTTGCTGCCGTGGGAAGAGGTTCAAACCCTGCTGCCCCGGAAAGCCACGTTTGAGATCATTGATCTTGAAACAGGGCTTCGCTTCCGGGCCCAGCGGCGGGCAGGAAGCAAACATGCGGACGTGCAGCCGCTGACCCGCCACGATACCAAAATCATGAAGGAAATTTATCAGGGGAAGTGGAGTTGGAAAAGGAGGGCGATTCTTGTACATATCGATAACCGCTTGATTGCGGCATCGATGCATGGCATGCCCCATGGCAGAGGAGCCTTGAGAAATGGTTTTCCTGGTCACTTTTGCGTTCACTTTTTGGAAAGTACCACACACCGTACTCAAACACTGGATCCCACTCATCAGCTGATGGTTTATAAAGCGGCCGGGCAATTGGCAGAGTACTTAAGTAAGGCAGATCCATATGATCTGGTAGATATTTTTATCATGGCTCTTAATCAGCATGATCAGTACTTACTGCAACAGTTACTGCCCCCGGATGAACAGACCAAATGGGGCGTTTTTTTCAACAACTGGGCAGATCTGCAATATGTCTACAAGGTTTCCAAATTGGAAAAGAAGCCGGCCCATGACCTATTGTACTTAGAAGTGCCTGTAAAGATTCAATTGTATTGGAAAAACCGAGGAAAAGATACAAGACAGCTCACCTTTACCTTAATGCGTCCTTCTCCGGCGGAACGATGGAGTGTGGACTGTGATCTTCTGTCGAGCGGAAAAAGTTAACACAAATCCATATTTGCCTCCCTTTCCATTTTAGTTTTACTTCATAAACTGTTAGTACAAGGATTTTTGCCGAATGTTATCACGGAAGGGGGGAAACAGTTGAATAGAAAAAAACAATTCTTCCAACAAATTGAACAACAAGCGAATGTGGATATGGGAGAGATCATCAAACTGGCCAATTCTTTGCAAAAAGAAAATTTAAAAGATGAAAAAACCATTCGCAAACTCATCGCGAAAATATCCCGGATGGTCAATATGCCGGTGTCAAAGGAAAAAGAAGAGTTTATTGTCAAGGCTATTATGAACGACCGCCTTCCTAACAATTTGTCTGGCCTGTTAAAAATGTTTAACCCGCCTGAAAAATAAGGTTTAGTGAGCTGACCTAACTGGTCAGCTTATGCTTTTGTTCAATTATGTTGATAATTTAAAAATAAAGGGTGCAAAATGGATGGAGTTAGGGTAACATAGAAATAGATATCCAATCATTTTGAATTCCATTAAAAGAATAAAAGGAGATCGTCAATGAAGGAACTTCGTAGTTATGGGTGGTATGCGGCCCGAATTTCCCCGTTTCTACCACCGGAAGCTTTTCAGCCTGTACCTGGAAGGTTATGGGGAGGGGCTGCTTATTTCCTGCTCATTATCTCTGGTATTGTGTTGATTACTGTTGGTAACTTTAGCTGGTGGATCCATTTTATCGTTTCATGTGTATTGGGTTTCAGTTTTGCTGGCATTGGTTTTTTAGGTCACGAAATTTTGCATGGTGCAGTCGTTCGGAGACCCTGGCTCCGAAATTTACTGGGCGCCATTGCCCTGTGGCCATTATGCACGGGGCCAATATTGTGGAGAAAATGGCACAACATCGAACACCATGTCCACACACAGCATGAGGAGACAGATCCTGATGCCTGGGCCAGTTTAGAGAAGTTTTATCAACGTAGATACTTAAAATGGGTTTATAAATTACCCTTGTGGTTTCGTTCAACCATCAGTTTCACTTTCTTTACCCTCACCTTTACCATCCATTCGTTACGCATGTTTTTCCGCTATGTTCGTGAATTTAAGTTGAAAGCCAGGTTAAAGGTGATATTGCAATTTGTACTCCCTTGGGCCACATGGATAGGATTGTTGCTCCTGATTGGATTTGAAAAGTGGTTGTTTGCTTATTTAATTCCCCTATTGATAGCCAACTTTATTGTAATAGCCTATATTTCCACAAACCACCGCCTTAATCCGCTGGTGCCGGTTAATGACCCTTTAGCTAACACACTCACTGTAACGGTTCCCAAATGGGTGGATTTGCTCCATTTTAATTTTTCACATCACACGGAGCATCATTTGTTCCCTGCGATGAGTTCAAAGTACTATCCCTTAGTAAAGGAGCATATTAAAAAGATGTGGCCAGATCGCTATCATGAAATGCCGATGGTCAAAGCGCTGCTGACGTTATGGAAAACACCGCGGCTTTATTACAACGCTAAGGAGTTAATAGATCCATATCGCGGCCATGTATATGGCTCGTTAGGCAACGGACTCGATCCTGATCAAATTAAAGTGAAGAAGATGCGGTAAATGATGGCCCTCTTAAAAGGGCTTTTTTGTTGATTTTGTATAAAGGAAGTGGCAACTCACCATGGCCGGAGAATGGGTTTCACCTCTTATCAGCCAATTTGCTGGGTCTATAGACCATCAACTTGTCCTGCGACCCGGACAAGTGTTGAAAGGGAAGGTCATTCAGCTTTTACCCCAGCAAACAGCCTGGGTTCAATTGGGGAAATTCCAGGTGTTAGCCCGCCTGGAAGTTCCATTGACTGCTGGTCAAACTGAATGGTTTCAAGTGCTAGACGTATCCCGTCCGATGACTTTAAAAGTGATTGGAAATCCATCCATTAACGGTACAGGCCAAAGCAGCACTGATCATGAATGGCAACCCGTCTTACGCTGGCTTGGTGTTGATGACACTGCTCCCAACCGTCAACTGCTTCAATTCTTTCTGACCCATCATCTGCCTGTGACCCGCTCTTTGTTTCAACAAGTCCAAGAGACCTTGGCCCAAGTGGGGCAAGGAGAGTGGCAGCGGCAGGCTGTACTGATGGCCGTACAGAATGGATGGACACCAACTGCAACGATCGTTCGCTCAGTGGGGATGTTTCTTCACCAACCCAGTTTGGCCGATACTTTGGCTCAATTGGAGAAAATGGTGGGGGATGGCCAACGTGACGTTTTGCAAGCCCTGTTATCCCGCCTGGCTGTCCATCAGTTCAGTGCACAACAGTTGAAGCATTATTTCCAAGGAATGTCTTTTCATATCTCCCGGGCTAAAAGTCAGGGAACAGTCTCTCCAGACAATATGTCTGTTATGTCCTTACCTGCTCTTCTGCAAACCTGGCTGAAAGGAGAAATATTAAGCCAGTCTGCCCGAAACCAGGCAGAAAGCATCCTATATCAATTAGCGGGACAACACCTGTTGATGCAGGGAGATGGCCATTTGCCTGTTTCCTATGCGCTTTTTCAACTGCTTGTCCGGCAGCATGGGCGGACTGACTCAGTCTACGGTGAACTGCAAGGCTATAAAGACCAAAAAGGAAAGCTGAGTTCTGACCACTGCCGGTTACTGTTATATGTTAATCTGCAACGTTTAGGGGAAACATGTGTTGATGTATATGTTCAAAATCGCTTGATAACGGTAAAATTGTTTAATGATCTTATCCGGCAAAGCTGGCTGGATTCCTACAAACCCCTTCTTCAGCAAGGTTTAGCCGCTCAGCAGTACAAACTTTCCAGTCTTGTTGCGAAAAAGTGGCAAGCTTTGCGCACTGCACCGGTCAAGGCAAAACAAGGCATGAGCTGGGGGCATTATCAGGGAGTGGATATTCGCATATGAAACCGGAAAACAAACCGCCGAAAAAAGCGGTTGCTCTGCACTATGATCCTGAGCAGCACGCTGCGCCTGTGGTGAAAGCAAAAGGAACAGGGCCGGTTGCCGAGCGGATCATTGAGCTGGCCAAACAACATGATATTCCCATCTATGAAGACCCGTCATTAGTGGAACTGTTAAGCAAGATCGAGCTCAATGAGCAAATTCCTGAAGAATTGTACACTGTGATCGCCGAGATTTTAGCCATGGTTTATGAACTTGAACAAAAGGCAGCTTACTCTGAAAGCGGTTTGAAAAAGAAGATAAAAAAGTAAGCGGGGTTATCTCTAAAACACACGAAAGGAATGATAAACTTGAGCCTTAAAGCGCTTAAAGGCATTCATCATGTATCGGCCATCACAGCCAATGCCAGGAAAAATTATGAGTTCTATACTCAAACACTCGGCATGCGGCTGGTTAAAAAGACCATTAACCAAGACGATCCTTCAGTTTATCATTTGTTTTATGCAGATGAAAGGGGAAATCCGGGTACCGATCTAACATTTTTTGACATTCCCAATGCAGGACAAAGTTACCCGGGGACAAACAGCATTACGGCTACTTCATTTCGTGTGCCGACAGATGAGTCCCTGGAATATTGGAAAGAACGCTTTGGACAGTTTGGGGTTGAACACGATGAAATCAACCAACGTAACGGACGGGCCACGCTAGCTTTCCGTGATTTTGAAGGACAACGTCTGATCCTTGTTTCAGATGAAAACAATGTGGGTGTGAGAGGAGGAAGGCCTTGGGATAAGAGCCCTGTTCCCCAAGAGTACGGGATTCGAGGGCTTGGACCCGTTCAATTGACAGTCTCCCGTTTCGACCCTACCGCCAAAGTGTTGACCGAAGTTTTAGGTTTTCGTGAAAAAGGAAAATATCCTTCTCCTACTAAAGGCACGCATAATATTTATGTATTTGAAACAGGAGAAGGGGGGACAGGGGCAGAGGTCCATCTGGAGGAACGCTCCGATCTGCCACCGGAAAGACAAGGGCGTGGCAGTGTGCACCATGTGGCCTTTCGCGTTGAAGACGGAGAAGAGCTTAGTCAATGGGCTGCCAAGTTAAAAGAATTGAGGATCCCCAATACAGGTGTCGTTGAGCGTTACTACTTCAAGTCCCTGTACTTTAGGGAACCTAACGGGATTTTGTTTGAGCTAGCCACCGACGGTCCTGGCTTCGAAGTGGATGAACCGTTCGAGCACTTGGGTGAAAGTCTGGCCCTGCCGCCTTACTTCGAAGATCAACGGGCACAGATAGAGGCCATGCTGAAGCCTTTGAACACTAAGCAAAGGTTTTGATGACCCTAGCCGCAGCCTGTCATACCGACTAGGTCAATCTGAAAGTATGGATTCATAGCCGGATTCATGGAGATGAGCCCTATGGAACAGAAGCATCATTAGAACTTTTAAAACAGTTGGGCAATAATCAGTCAAGACGAAAAACATTCCAAATGATTCCGAGGTCCCGTCCGGCCAAATGTCAAGTGAAAGCACAACCATACCCAGTGACCAGTTTCCGCTGCTGAAAGAAGAAGGAATGGGTTACCTGACCTGCAAACAGATCCAGCTTTGAGTCACGTTGCCCGCGAAAAGTCGAATGACATGCAAACCAATCGTATTTCTCCCATACAAGCCCAACCTACGGATCACCGTTCGATATGATGAGGGACTTCGGTGTGTCTTTTAATGCAGCAGGTGAAAACATTGCCCAGGGTCGGCAACCCCTGAGCAAGTGGTTCAAGCATGGATGAACAGTGCAGGCCACCGTGCCAATTTTTAAACGGAAACTTCACCAACTGGTGTTGGCTACACCAATTGGTGTTGGCTACAATGAAAATGGCCATTACTGGACCCAAATGTTTTATCAGTAAATAAAAGAGAGAGGTTATTAACCAAGGATAGCGCAGCCTATATGCCATTGGGGCACGGCTGCGTTGTTTTTTTGGTTTAATTGACAAAAGGATACAAGCTGTGCAAAACTTCTAAAGTAAAGTATAAAAAAGTGAATAGATCGGTGCCTTTACCTTTGGTTTGCTCTTTATCTCTTCATCTCTTCGATTCCCATATATTTCATAGAACCACAGATTACCAGCTTTCTAGGGGATGATCTCTGTATCACATTGTAAATTTGAACGTTTAGAGCATAAAGAATCAAGCGCCTGATGATATTCTGCTTTGAGTTTTTCCACTAATTCGGCAACGGACAGCACCTCTTTAATTGTGCTTACGCCCTGTCCTGCCGACCAGATATCTTTCCAGGCTTTAGCCTCAGGCTGATTAAGCTTTGAAAAATCGATGGATTCTTTTTTCTGTAACTGACCGGGATCTAGCCCGGCCTTGCGGATACTGGGGATAAGGTAATTAGCCTTTATGCCACTAAACGCATCAGTATAAATAAGATCTTCAGCTGTGGATTCTATGAGCATTTTTTGGTAGTCTGAGCTGGCAAAACTTTCGTGTGTGGCAATAAAACGGGTACCCATATAGGCAAAGTCTGCACCAAGCACCTCTGCCGCCAGAATATCTTGGCCGCTGGAGATACAACCCGCGAGAACAGTAATTCCGCCCCAGAATTCCTTGACTGCACCCATAAAGGCCATTGGGTTAATGGTTCCAGCATGTCCGCCGGCTCCGTTACAGACAAGAATGAGTCCATCAACCCCTTTTTGAGCGGCTTTTCGGGCATGAACCAGATTGGCCACATCTGCAAATACAAGCCCATTATATTTATGTACGATCTTGACTACCGGTTCCGGGTCGCCAAGAGAGGTAATCACAATCGGTGGCTGGTACTTCTTAATCAGTTCTAAATCTTCCTCGTAGCGCTTGTTGGTCCGATGGGCGATAAAATTGACTGCCCAGGGAGCCACACACCGATCAGGCTCTTCCTGCCGTGTTTTTTCCAGTTCTTCAATAATGTTTTGCATCCAGTCTTCTAAAATATCTACTGTGCGGGCATTCAGCAAAGGGAATGAACCAATGATGCCAGCTTTGCAACTTTCAATCACCAATTTGGGACTGGAGACAAGAAACATGGGAGCTGCGATCACGGGAAGTACGGTCTGACCGGCAAGCTGAGGAGGTAATTTTTTTGACATGCTTATCATCCTTTCAAAAAATTATATAAATTATATATGATGTATTCTTGATCATTAACGGTAATTCCTTTAAACAGCGGCAAAAAATTATGGAAAAAAGCTATCAACAGCGGGGGAATTTTGATATGGCTTTTGGCATCACCAGAAAAGAGTTAAACCTTTGGAAAAGGAAAGTGGAAAAAGGTGAAATCGCTTTTATCACCCATTATTGGGTTCACCCCAGATATCCTCAAATAAAGACAGTAACAAAAGTGGGTTGTGCAGACATGGATAAATTAATTGCCTGGGGTAAAAAAGAAGGTTTGGATCCAGAATGGATTGATCCGCATCCCCGGTATCCACATTTCGATCTCATTTCAGAATGGCAAAGGAAGATATTATATAAATACCGTCAATACGATCAAATCGAGCGTTTTAACATTTAAACTTTAACTTAACAAAGATCTCTTACACATTAGCAATGATCAGGGAGTTTCACCGCCACATTATCAGGAGTACACATCCAAACCTGCTGTAGCGCTTGTTCGTTTGCAAAGGGTTACTTTTGGCTGGGTGTTAGCATAAAATGCATCGACTATATTCCACGGAGGGATTTATTGTGTATCAAATGGCGCTACGACAAGATTGGTCTGTTGTGTACCATCATTTACAAAATAGTTTGTTTGCAGAGCAAATGGTTTGTTCCATGAGTACACAGCTATTTTTTATCCCAAGAACTCAAGATTTGGAAGGGAATATAGAAATGCATAATCATCTTGTTCCAGCTTCTTACCACCGTATTACCGCGGCCGGTTCCGCTTACCGTTTGCAAAGTGATGAACATCACGAATCCATTGTAGAAACCTTGGTTTCCTGTATTAATAATGCCAAGCAAGAAGACAAGGGAGTAAGAGAGGGGCTCCAAATCATGAGGGAAGCTGCGCCTGTGGATGTAAAACCGTTTATAGATGCGATTATTGGCTGGCAAGATCAAGCAGAACAAACCTTAGCCCTTGCTGAAAAAATGGTGCAGCAAAGAGGATGGTTTATATAATTTAAGAAAACGCTGATAAAGGGAATATTTTGTACCCACTGAATAAAGACAGTTGAAGTCGTTCGAAACTAAAACATCATAGGTGGCAGATAAAATGAACACATATACCTGAATCCGTGAGGATTCATCTATTAATCCCTCACCTGCTTTGGTACAATGGGAATAAGTATAATCAGATTTTCCCACCTGGCAGGTGAAAAGGATGCGGTTTATTATTAAAGCCTCTCATGAACGATTAACAGCCCATAGTGGATTGGGATTAATTGGATTGCTCTTGGAAAAAACAGACTTACGCCCCAAGTTGAACCAACTCAAGATCCCAGGATTGAAGTATCCCTTACTGTCCCACAGTGACATTGTTTATGCCATGATCGGATTGCTGGCTCAGGGTAAAAGCGATTTTGAACATATCGAAGCCTTTCGTGAGGATGACTTCTTCCAATATGCCCTTCAGCTCAAAAGTGTACCGTCTCGAGCCCGGCTCCGCCAGCGTCTGGATGGGCTGGCCCAGATCAGAAAGTGGCGGAATATCCTGCTGGATGAAATGGTCCGGCTTCCCAGAAAGGTAGGTCTTGAGCCCAGTGCGATTAAACTCAACAGTGGCACCTGCTATGTGCCGATCGACGTGGATGTCTCTCCTTTTGATAACACCGATACCCACAAAGAAGGCGTGAGCCGGACCTACAAAGGCTGTGATGGCTATGCCCCCTTATTGGCCTATATTGGCCGGGAAGGGTACGGGTTGTATGCCGAGTTGCGCGAAGGGCGCACCCATGTCCAGAAAGAGGTGGACCAAAAACTGCGGGAGATGATTCCCCGGGCCAAAAGCATGACCGAGAAACCCTTGTTGTTACGGATGGATGCCGGCAACGATGCCCTGAACAACCTGGCCGTTTGTCAGGAAGAAGGGGTGCATTTTATCATTAAACGCAACTTGCGCCGGGAATCCCCCGAAGCCTGGCTGGCCATTGCTCAGGATCAGGGAAAAGCCACGGTGATCCGGGAGGGGTGCACACGCTATACGGGTAAAATCCGTGTGACCGATCCGGGATTGCCCCAACCGGTCTATCAGGTGTTTGATGTGCGGGAAACGACGATCGCCAAAGATGGCCAGATTCTTTTAATCCCAGAGATCACGGTGGATGTTTATTGGACGGATCTGGATGAGGACGTGGCCGATATCATTGACCTCTACCATGATCATGCCACCTGCGAGCAGTTTCATAGTGAACTCAAGACCGATCTGGATTTGGAACGCTTACCGTCCGGTAAGTTTGCCACCAATGATCTGGTCTTATGTCTGGGGCTGTTTACCTATACCCTGCTGCGGATCATCAGTCAGGAGAGTTTGCGGGTGAATGACAGCCCCCTGCGCAAAAAAGTGCAGCGGCGCCGGATCCGGACGGTGATCCAGACGTTGATCACCCTGGCAGCAAAAATGGTGACACATGCCCGCCGGCAATATCTGTATATTGGATCACGGGCTTGGTTAACACCGTTTAAACGGCTCTATCAGGCTTTTGCCTAAACCTCGCCCAGACATTTGACCTGTCACTCAAACGCCCTGTGACCAGGGCGTCTTTGGCATGCCATCGAAATCTGCTGGGCGGGGGATGGGCTGGAATATATAGGTATTTAAGGTGATAATCAAATATTTTGTGATCATTTTAATGTCTATAAGTCATCATGTGGCAAACATTTAAACCAATCCCGCCCATATGTCACGGATTCAGGTTAAAATTAAGATAGTTTAAGATTGTTGCTTTGGATATATTTTAATAATCTGACCTGGCTCTTGAGGCAGTGTTAATTGGTGAAGTGCTGATTTTAATATACTTGTTTGCTCTTCAACATGATGCGGGGCTCCAAGCGGAGTTTTTCTTTGTAAATGAACGGGGTATATACAGCGAGGCGGTCTGTAATTTTGGGTTTTGATCAGATCAATCGTTATGAGAACCGTTGGTATGCCTTGGGATTCTATCGCTCTTTGGATGAGGACAGCTGTGCGGTGGGAATATGGACATCCGGCTGTTAATACGATGGCATCAGGGGTGAAAAAGTTTAACATCGTTAAAAATTCGGGAAGCGCTTCGGACATTTTTTTAAGCCGATAGATATAGCCCATAAAAGCATAATGTACGGGAGCCACCTTTTTTATCAATTGTTGTTGGGCGAGTTCACGTAATCGTTCAATAGGAAATACGGTATTGATGTCCATTTGTATAGGACGAACATTAAATTCATTTGCTGGGGCGAAATGGGAAACGTTTAAATGCTGAACATCTACAGATCCTGGAATGACACGGAAACTCGTATCTGGATCATCAGCGTCATAATAAAAAGGGCGTTGATGACTGAGGTGAATCCCGGTTGTCGTCACGAGAGCGATCTCCATGTCCTGTAATCGCTTCGTTACAGGTGTATAAGGAATTGACTTAAAAGTCAAAGCGCACCACCTCTTTAAATATATATGATGTATCAGGTGTCATCATTTGGTGTCATCGAACAGAAGTGTTTCTATTATTTATTATAAAAATTTTTTAAATATTATGTATAGATATGCTTTATTGTAGATTGAAAATTATTATTTTGCTAGACTATTTAGTAGGTGATATACACTGATCAAACCAAGCATAAATAGTCAAAAGAAAGATTTAAGGGAGGGGATTTGTATGCCTCAAGTCACGTTTAAAGGACAACCGGTCATCCTGAAAGGAAATGAGGTCAAAGTTGGTGACCAAGCACCGTCATTTACTGTTGTGGCCAATGATTTATCCGAAGTGACGCTTGACCAACTGGATGGCAAAATCAAAATCATCAATGCGGTGCCATCTATTGACACGCCTGTTTGTGAACAACAAACACGCCGCTTCAATGAAGAAGCTTCCCAACTGGATGATGTGACTGTGGTTGCCATTAGTGTCGATCTTCCCTTTGCCCAAAAAAGATGGTGTGCAGCGGAAGGTATTGACCGTGTGGTTCTGTTGTCGGATCATCGGGAATTGTCTTTTGGCAAGGCTTATGGCGTGCTGATTCCACATCTTCGCTTGCTCGCTCGGGCGGTTTTTGTCATCGATACAACAAACACTGTCATTCATGCCCAATACGTGCCCGAGGTAACCGAACAGCCAGACTACGATGCCGTTTTGCAAGCAGTTCGTCAGGCTTTGTCATCACAGTCATGAGCGTGAGTCAAGGCGATTGATGATGCTTGCTGGTCAATCAGACACTTTACTTCCACCATCTAATTTAGTATAATTATAATGTAATAATCATTATCAACTAGTGATGCTCTAAATCATGTGAGCAAGAGCTAGGATAATGATTAAAAAAAATGATGAGGGAAGGGGAAACGTGATGGAAAATAAAAACAACGGAAACACTGGCAAATGTCCTTTTTCTCATGGCAGTGTGACGAACCAGTCGTCCAAGGCAACGACAAATGAACATTGGTGGCCTAACCAGCTTAATCTGGACATCTTGCACCAGCACGACAGGAAAACCAATCCTCATGATGAAGACTTTAATTACGCTGAAGAATTTCAAAAACTGGATTATTGGGCACTGAAAGAAGATTTGAAGAAATTGATGACTGAAAGTCAGGATTGGTGGCCTGCCGACTATGGCCATTATGGTCCGTTGTTCATCCGCATGTCCTGGCATGCTGCCGGTACATACCGGATTGGTGACGGGCGTGGCGGTGCCTCAACAGGTGCACAGCGTTTTGCGCCTTTAAACAGCTGGCCGGACAATGCCAACTTGGATAAAGCGCGCCGTCTGTTGTGGCCCATCAAACAAAAATACGGCAACAAAATTTCCTGGGCGGACCTGTTGGTTCTGGCTGGAAATGTGGCCATTGAATCTATGGGTGGTAAAACGATCGGTTTCGGTGCTGGACGGGAAGATATCTGGCATCCTGAAAAAGATACCTACTGGGGTGTCGAAAAAGAATGGTTGGGGAACGAACGTTACAGCGGAGACCGCGAGCTGGAAAATCCGTTGGCCGCTGTGCAAATGGGTCTGATCTATGTCAACCCCGAAGGACCGGATGGCAAACCTGATCCGAAAGCAGCTGCCCGTGATATCCGGGAAACATTCAGACGGATGGGCATGAACGATGAAGAAACTGTGGCCTTAACGGCTGGGGGACACACATTTGGTAAAGCGCATGGTGCCGGTGACGCTGCCCATGTTGGTCCTGAACCGGAAGCAGCACCGATCGAAGCTCAAGGTCTGGGTTGGCAGAGCACCTATGGCAAAGGAAAAGGGCGTGACACGATCACCAGCGGTATAGAAGGAGCTTGGACACCAACACCGACTCAATGGGATAACACCTACTTTGAACTCCTGTTTGAATATGACTGGGAACTGACTAAAAGTCCGGCTGGTGCTTATCAGTGGAGACCGGTTAACCCGAAAGAGAAGCATCTCGCTCCTGATGCGGAAGATCCCAGTGTTAAAGTGCCAACGATGATGACCACTGCGGACATGGCTTTGCGGGAAGATCCGGAGTTTGCCAAAATTGCCCGCCGTTTCTACGAGAATCCGGATGAATTTGCTGACGCCTTTGCCCGCGCTTGGTTTAAACTGTTGCACCGTGACATGGGGCCTAAATCAAGATATTTAGGTCCCGAAGTACCGGAGGAAGACTTTATTTGGCAAGATCCGGTTCCGAGCGTGGACTATGAGTTAAGTGACACTGAGATCGAAGAGATTAAAGCAATCATCTTAAACTCTGGTTTAACGGTCAGTGAACTGGTGAAAACGGCATGGGCTTCAGCCAGCACCTTCCGCAATTCGGACAAGCGAGGTGGGGCCAACGGGGCTCGCATCCGTCTCGCTCCGCAAAAAGATTGGGAAGTGAATGAACCGGAACAGCTGGCCAAAGTGTTAGCGGTCTATGAAGACATCCAGAAACAACTGCCTAAACCTGTCAGTATCGCCGACCTTATTGTGCTTGGGGGAAGCGCTGCGGTGGAAAAAGCGGCCCGTGACGCCGGCTTTGATATCAAAGTGCCTTTTGCTCCCGGCCGAGGAGATGCAACTCAGGAACAGACTGATGTAGAAAGTTTTGAGGTACTGGAGCCGTATGCTGACGGCTTCCGCAATTATCAAAAGCAAGAATACAGCGTCGGTCCGGAAGAGTTATTGTTGGACAAAGCACAGCTGCTTGATCTGACCGCACCGCAAATGACCGTCTTGATCGGTGGTTTAAGGGTGCTTGGGGCCAACTACAAAAATCTGCCACACGGCGTGTTTACAGATCGTGTCGGTGTGTTAACCAATGATTTCTTTGTCAATCTGTTAGACATGAATTATGAGTGGGTGCCAACAGAAGGGGGCATCTATCAGCTGCGCGACCGTAAAAGTGGTGAGGTGAAGTGGACGGCAACCCGTGTCGACCTCATTTTCGGGTCCAATTCAGTGCTGCGCTCATACGCTGAATTCTATGCCCAGGATGACAATCAGGAGAAGTTTGTACGCGACTTTATTGCTGCTTGGGTAAAAGTGATGAATGCCGACCGCTTTGATCTCAATCTCAAAGCGAAAGAGCCTGTCATCGTTTAACAGCAAGCTAAATCTTGTGACAACGGGGCTTAATAACATGGAAAAATGATGTTCACTGTTATTAAGCCCTTTTTTTATATCTTGATGTATGGGAAAAATGCGACAGTGGGGGAAATATGGAAATGGTTGCGTCAGTCATGAAAGGGAGATGGCCATGACAAATCATGCTGTGACCAAAGCAGGATGGCACTTTGATAACAGTTATGCCCGTTTGCCGAAATCATTTTACAGCTTTGTCAAGCCAACACCTGTGCCTGCGCCTCGCTTGATCATCCTTAATGATCCATTAGCAGTCCAATTGGGATTAAAGCCTGATGTGTTGCGGACCTTTGATCATGTTGCCATGCTGGCTGGAAACAAAGTTCCTGAAGGCAGCCAACCGCTTGCTCAGGCTTATGCCGGCCACCAATTCGGGCATTTTACAATGTTGGGAGACGGGCGGGCAGTTTTATTAGGTGAGCAGATTACATCCCAGGGTGAACGATTTGATGTTCAACTCAAAGGTTCGGGGCGAACGCCATATTCCCGCGGTGGTGATGGCCGGGCGGCGTTAGGGCCGATGTTGCGTGAATACATCATCAGTGAAGCGATGCATGCGCTTGGAATCCCCACGACCCGCAGTTTAGCGGTGGTTACGACAGGGGAAAAGGTCATCCGTGAAACCCCGCTGGACGGTGCTGTTTTGACCCGTGTTGCTGCCAGTCATCTGCGTGTAGGGACATTCCAATATGCGGCAACCTGGGGCAGTGCAGAAGAACTGAAAAACCTGGCTGACTATGCGATTAATCGGCACTTTCCAAACATCATAACTGACGGATCCCCATATCTTTTATTGCTTAAAGAAGTGGTCAAGCGCCAGGCCAGATTGATTGCCCACTGGCAGTTGGTTGGTTTTGTTCACGGTGTGATGAACACCGACAATATGACCATTAGCGGGGAAACGATTGATTACGGTCCTTGTGCCTTTATGGATACTTATGATCCGGCCACTGTCTTTAGCTCCATCGACACCAAAGAGCGTTATGCTTACGGCAATCAACCGCACATAGGCTTATGGAATCTGATCAGGTTCGCAGAATCTTTATTACCGCTTCTTGCTGATGATCAGAATCAAGCTGTGCAGATGGCCGAAGATGTGCTCGAAGATTTTCCCAGATATTTTTATGACCAGTGGCTAAAGGGCATGAGAGCGAAATTAGGTCTCATCAATGAAGAGCCGGAAGATGAATCGTTGATCAATGATTTGCTGCAGCTAATGCGTCAACATCAGGCAGACTATACCAATACGTTTCGCGCGCTGACGACAGGACAGTTAAATGACCAACCGTTTTTTGAGACGGAGGGTTTTAAACAATGGTATGTGCGCTGGAAGCAGCGCATAGACAGCCAACAAGCGTCGCCTGAAGCGGTTCACGAGCTGATGTGCACCACCAATCCTGCCATTATCCCGCGTAATCACCGGGTTGAAGAGGCGCTGGAAGCAGCGGTCAAAGACGGAGACTACACTGTGATGGAGAAATTGCTTCAGGTTCTGTCCCAACCTTACGCTTATACTCCTGATCAAGATGAATATGCCACCTTGCCAGAGCCCTCCGACAAACCTTACCGAACATTTTGTGGCACCTGATCAAGGTTATATGGCCTACAAAAACATCTCAGTAAGTGGAACATCTCGCTTTTTATGTCAGGATATAGACCCAAGTCCATTTGAATGATCTTAGGCTACAAATCATACCCTGGTACTATTATCTGATCCCAGTTATTTGTTTCTTTTTGGCTGTGATAGCCCGTGAGAAAAAACAAAATCAATCAGACAGCCATCAATTAGAAGCAGATAGTCCCGAAGAAGATCATAAAGTTTAAGGGCAGTGACAAATGGCGTACAGAAATCGTTACCAATAAAAACAGAGGCCGCCAAAAAGCAGCCTCTGTTTTTATTTGAGGATCAATCAACAAGCCCTAATTCAACAGGCCTTTATTTTTCTGCTGTAATCGGTAAATTTTCAGCGATCCAGGCTTGATAAGCTCCGGTTAAATGAATGATTTGTTGAATACCCTTGGCTTTTAGAATACTAGCGG
Source organism: Caldalkalibacillus thermarum (assembly GCF_014644735.1). Taxonomy (NCBI): domain Bacteria; kingdom Bacillati; phylum Bacillota; class Bacilli; order Caryophanales; family Bacillaceae; genus Caldalkalibacillus; species Caldalkalibacillus thermarum. The sequence goes on from NZ_BMKZ01000022.1 coordinate 22,454, forward strand.
CTATACCCGCTCTTAAACCGCTCCGGCATAAGACCACTTAAAATTTGCTCGGCTATTTCTTTAGGAGACGCCTGAGCATATTTTTCAGCCTTTAGTCCTTCACGATTAAGTTTAGTAATGATCGATGGCGGCATGTAACCTTTTACCGTATCGAGCCCGATGGAATAAAATGCCAGTAACAGATCCTGAATGTGCTTTTGCTCGGCAATCAAATACACCTCTTGCTCATAGTTGACCAGCCAGCCGATCCAATTTGTAAACGAGCTTTCAAAAGGGATGTTCAGCGTTCCCGGAATATGGCTTTGGGCGTAACTTTGGAAAGGGCGGGTATCAATAATGACGACATGATCATCATTCAGCCACTTTTCAAAGGTTTTTTTCGTTGGCCATAAAGGAAGCACAACGTTTTGTTGTTGAAGCAAAGCGGGTCCATCCTTGTTCATTTTTTTCATCATCGCAAAATATTTTGGCGGCTCAGGCTGATTGTCCAGTAAATCTTGGACAAAGGCTTCCTCATCGGTGTATTGAAGCGCCCAGTTATGTTGTTTTTCATAACCAACAGTACTTGTAGGTATAGCACCTAATGCTTTTCCGCAGGCACTGCCTGCACCGTGAGCGGGCCAAATTTGCACGCTATCCGGCAACTCTTTAAACCTTTTTAATGAACGGAACATTTGACGGGCTCCCTTCTCAGCGGTCCCGCTCACGCCAGCAGCTTTCTCAAGCAAGTCCGGCCGTCCGACATCACCGACAAAAACGAAGTCCCCGGTAAAGAGGCCTACCGGTTGTTGGCCTTCTTTATCCGTTAACAAAAAGCAAATGTGTTCTGGTGTATGACCAGGTGTATGCATCACCTCAAAACGAAGGTTCCCGATCGTAAACGTATCACCGTCTTTTAACAGCCTATGATCAATGTGGTCAACAAATTGATATTTCCAGTCCGGCCCACCTTCATCGGATAAATAGGCGACAACCCCCGTACGTGTCACAAGTTCCAGTGTACCGGAAAGGAAATCCGCGTGAATATGCGTTTCGAGAGAGCCGACAATATTCATTCCTTCCTTAGCGGCTGTTTCGAGATAAGGATCAATATTGCGAGAAGGATCGATGACGACGGCCTCACCGGTTGCTTGACATCCTACCAGATAAGAAGCCTGCGCAAGCTTTTCATCATAAAAGTAACGCAGTAGCATTTACCATACCCCCCGCTATGTTTTCACTCATGAATTACGCTCTACCTTTTAACATGCCGTACCAATATAAGCGTGGTAAGACATGTTTCTTAACAAGAAACATACTGTAACGCTCTTTCGACTGATCAAACGGAAACGTCTCTTGCGGTTGTTTCGCATAATCAAACTCTGCCATGATGAGCTTTCCACGTCCAGTCACGATCGGGCAAGACGTATAACCGTTATACTTGGCGGTTAACTCACGCCCCTGCTTCAGAGCGAGCAGGTTATGAACGACGACGGGTACTTGTTTGCGGATCGCAGCGCCTGTTTTGGACGTCGGTAAATTGGCCGCATCACCGAGGGCAAAAATCGTCTCGTATTTTTTATGTTGAAGGGTATGCGGATCGACATCGACCCAACCCGCCTGATCAACGATAGCACTGTTCTTCAAGAATGCTACTGGTCCCATCTCAGGTTTCGCCGTGTAAAACTTGACGCTGCATTTTGAACGAATGCCCGCCCTACGAAAATGCTCTTCAGCGAGATACATAATTTTCTGCGGAGCCCCTCCACACTTAATCGGTGTATTGGGAAAGGTAAAAACAGCATTACCCCCCTTGAAATTGCGAATTATCCACAAAATCGTAAAAATAAATGGTAACGACCCCGTCTTTGCCGATCGCTTCTTTCAGACCTTTGACGCCATCCCAGTTGATACTTAGGCCGGGACAAACAATTAAATAGTCGTAACTGATTTGAGAATCTTCATTCGTCAAAACGAGTTGTCGATCAGGGTCGATTTCAGTAACCACCTCTTGAATATACTTTACACCGGATGGAATGAGGCTCAGCTGATCTTTTACACTCGCTTCTTTTGGATAGATACCGCCTCCTACGAGCGTCCATAATGGTTGGTAATAGTGCTTATGAGCAGGATCAATAATCGCTATTTTACCGTGGGGTATTTTCTTTTTCAGTCGGGCGGCGACTGAAATGCCGGCAGTTCCTCCACCGACAATGACGATTTCGTATCCTGTTTGCACAGGCATGTTGTCACCTCCTTCAAGTAGTAAACGGTTTCAAAAAAAGCTGCTGTCATCCACCTCACTCGTCTAGTGAGTTAGGACTAACACGAGTGCCCAATACCAGTATAAGCGGGGTGGCAACGAGATACTATCGGGGAAAACCCCTAAATGTACACACTAACGCTTCACGTCATACATGTGAGAATTCGTGAACTTATTTTGTCCAGAAAATGAGGATTGTGTGAAAAACTCAGCAAAAGTGATCATCATCATACACAATTGAGCTAAACTATAGCTAATAGCAAGCTGAACGTTTCACTCGTGCCCCGGGGACAGGTCTGATCTTTGTGCATGGGGCAGCAGAAGGGGTGGTTTTCTATGTCCTTGATCAAAACCTTTATTGTCCGGCGCCAGGTCATTCTGATGGGGATGCTTTCCTTGGGCTTAAGTTTAGTGATCATTGGCCAGGCGTATCTGATCGTGGGGATCATCAGCGCACTCTTCTTAGATGGTGCTCCTGTTCAAGCGCTCGGTTCGTTGTTGCTCTTGCTGTTTGTCGTGATCACCCTGCGTGCGGTGCTCGCCTATCTTAACGGCCGGGTGGGTATCCAGTTGGCGGAGGTGGCCAAAACAGGCCTGCGCCAGCATGTGCTTCGGCACCTGTTGCAAACGCCCTTTGAACTGGCCGGCCAAGGCCGGACCGGAGAAAAAGTGAGTGTGCTCTTAAGCGTCGTCGACAAAGTGGACCCTTACTACCGGGATTATTTGCCCAATCTGATTCGGGCCACTGTTGTGCCTTTGTGCCTGTTGACCGCCATCACGGTGGCTAACTGGCCCTCTGCCCTGATTATAGTCATCACCGCCCCTTTTATTCCCATTTTCATGGCCATTATCGGCCAGAGGACCAAAGAACAGTCAGAGCAACAATTGCAAGCTTTAGCTGCTTTCTCCGGCCGTTTTCTCGATTCGTTACAAGGTTTGCCCACGCTGAAGCTGTTCGGCCGGGCTAAAGAGGAAAAACAGAAAATTAAGGCCCACAGCATCCGCTTCCGCGAGGCCACTTTAGGGGTGCTTTCGGTCGCCTTTACATCTGCGTTCATGATGGAATTGATTGCCATGCTCAGCATGGGGCTCATTGCCCTGCAACTGGCCATCAGTCTGATCATGTTTGAAACCATCAGCTTTCAAAACGCGTTTTTTGTCTTATTGTTGGCCCCTGAGTTTTATCTGGCCTTAAAAGAGTTAAGCAGTGCCTTTCACACCGGGCGGGAAAGTATCACTGCGGCCAAAACCTTGGAAGAAAAACTGGGTGAAGCCAAGGAGGAGGTCCGCTGGGGGGATCAGCCACTGGATCGTTTACCTCCAGAGCTGGAATTGAAAGGGGTGAGCGTAGCCTATCAAGGACGGCCGGTTTTAAAAAACATCACCGCAACCATTGCTGCCGGCCGTATGGTAGCCATTGTTGGTCCGAGCGGAGCGGGGAAAACCACGCTCTTAAGGGTGATCGCCGGCCTCGTTCCCGTCACAGACGGTCAGATCTTGATCAATGGTCAGTCCCGGGAAAACGTCCGGGAAGAAGCGTGGTTTGATCAACTGAGCTATATTGCTCAACATCCGTACATTTTTTCCGGGTCCATCTATGACAATGTCGCCCTGGCCAACAGAAAGGGTGCCTCCAAGAGAGAGGTGCTCAAGGCCATTGAGCAGGCGGGTCTGGCTGAGCTCGTCGCTCTCTTGGAACAAGGGATCCAGACACCGATCGGTGAAGGGGGACGGGGTTTATCTGGCGGAGAAAAACAACGCCTCGCGCTGGCCCGGGCCTTTGTCAAACAACCATCCCTGGTGCTCTTTGATGAACCGACCAAAGGGCTGGATCTGAAAACAGAGCAAATCCTCTTGCAATCCATGTCCCAGTTGGCTAAAACGGCCACGGTGATCACGGTGGCCCACCGCCTTCACACCGTCAAACAAGCCGACTGGATACTCGTTTTGGATCAAGGTGAAGTGGTTGCTCAAGGAACCCATGCTGATTTAGAAGCGCATAGTCCCCATTATCGGCAGTTATTGGGTTTAGAAGAAGTTCGTGTTGAGGGGGGCAGAAAGGAATGAGAGACTTACAGCCCGTTTTGCGACACATCTGGCAAGAAAAGCGGGATGTGCTCTTGACGGTTTTGTTTGGTTGGGTCACTGGACTGGCGGCCGTCGGCTTATTTACAGCCAGCGGTTACCTGATTTCCCAAGCGGCTTTAAGCGTCCCTGTCTACGCTTTAATGGTGGTCATTGCCTCGGTGAAGTTGTTGGGTTTTATCCGGGCTATTGCCCGCTATCTGGAGCGCTACGTTTCCCACCGGGCCACGTTTACCATTTTGAGCCGCATCCGCACACACTTTTTTGCACAATTGGAACGCCTCTCTCCCGTTCGTCTGCAACGGTTGCGCTCCGGAGACTTGCTGTCCCGGGTGGTGACCGATGTGGAAGCGTTGCAACACTTTTTTTTAAGAATCTTTTACCCACCCGTTGTCTTGGTGCTCATTTTCCTGGCCACTGTGTCGTTTACCCTTTACTTTTCCTGGTGGCTGGCACTCTTGCTTTTGGTCGGACTGATCATGACAACGGTGATCTTGCCTGCTCTCTTTCATGTCTTGCGCCAAAAGAGGGAGCAAACGGCTCTAGAACAGCAGAGTCAATTGTCGGCAGAAGCGACGGAGCTGTTGTTCGGCTTTCAGGAGCTTAAGATTTATCGTCAACTGGCGGAAAAAGAGAGGCAGTTTAAGCAGGCCAATGACACGCTGATTCAAACCCAGGCCCAGATACAAAAGCACGAACTGCTTCAACAAGTGGCAGACAAGTGGGTCGGCATGGTGACGGGTTTTGCGGTCTTGGCAGTGGGGGGATGGCTCATCACCAACGGTCAGCTGGAAGGTGTCTATTTGGCCATGTTTTTGCTTTTGACGTTAACTTTGTTTGAACATACGGCACCGATGGCCGCCTTTCCCAATTACTTTCGGGAAAATAAAGAAGCAGCCAGGCGGGTATTCAGCATTGGCCAGCAAAAAGAAGAAGAGCGGAAGCAGGAAGAAGAGACCTGCAAACCGGATAACGTTGTGCAGGTATCCCAACCGGCACATGTGTCTCTTGAGGGGCCGGTCGCTATTCGTTTTGAAGCGGTTTCGTTTACTTATCCAGGGGAAGGGCGTCCCGCTTTAAACAACGTCACTTTTGAAGTACCGGCTGGTTCAAAAACAGCTATTGTAGGGGCCAGCGGATCGGGGAAATCGACCGTTTTGCACTTAATCCTGGGCTTGGAACAGGCTTCTTCCGGCCAGATCTTGTTGAACGACATACCGATTGACCAGCTCCAACCGGAGGTCATCTGGCAAAAAACGAATGCCGTTCTGCAGGAGCAGCACTTTTTTAGCGGCACAATACGGGATAATTTGCTGGCTGATGTGGAGGACGACAAATTAATCGCCGCTTTACGCCAGGCCGGGCTTGATACTTTTTCGCTCGATCAGCCTGTCTTTGATCAAGGGGCTAACTTATCCGGGGGTGAAAAACAGCGTTTGTCCATCGCCAGAGTGCTTTTGCGTCAGGGCCAGTTGTGGTTGCTGGATGAACCCTTCTCATCCTTGGATTACCCGAGGGCCCAAAAGCTGATGGCTCAGCTGCTCGATGCCGCTCGAGACCAAACCTTTATTTACGTCAGTCACCATTTAAGCAACTTGGACATGATGGATCAGATTGTGGTTATGGACGAAGGTTCCGTCCAAGAACAAGGCACCTATGCGCAATTGATGAACAAAAGAGGAATGTTTTATCGGCTGAAGCAAGTGGAACAGGATGCACTGAATGACCGTTAACCAGGATTTGTTCACAGTTTCGTTACAGTCATAGCCCGAAAGAGTCATGTTAAAGAGATTGGTCTTTGTCTATACTTTTGTTTAGGGCTAGCTCTTTTAGGTTCATCCATGTGATGTTTTGTGCTGTCGAACGTGAATGGGTGCACCAGTTTTTATTCAGACCACTTATGATTAAACAGCGTTTGAAAGGTTGTTTGTCATCATGTGCCATGACTTGCGGACTATATGTGTTGTACTCATGATCGCTGGCGCGCTGCTTACGCTCGGACGGCTCACCGTTAGCGCTGAACAACATGCGGGACTTTCAAGTATCCAAGCCCTGATTGATGCGGCTGAACCTTATGACACGGTGCGCATACCGGCCGGCTCTTACAACGAGTCGCTTGTCATTACGAAACCGCTGACGCTCAAAGGAGACGGGGAAGTGATTATTACCGCCGTGGACAAACAACCCGTCATGACAATTGAAACGGATCACGTTGAGGTGACCGGTCTTGTGCTGATTCAACCGGTTACTGCTGCTGATGCCACGGCCATTTTAGCCTACGGAAATAATCACAGGTTCCATCATTTGCGGATTGAAACGCAAGGCACAGGTATTAGGGCAGAAGGCACACAGAACTTCGTTATCGCTCATAATGAAATCGTTGGCGAAAAATCGAGTGACATGAGCCGGCGTGGACATGGCGTTGAAATTTGGTTCTCACACGGTACACACGTGCACAGCAACGTTCTTCGCTGGGTGCGTGACGGGGTGTATGTGGAACGTAGCTCAGCTGTAAAAATTAAAAACAACGATATCGAGCGGTCCCGATACGGTATCCATCTCATGTTTACTCAGGATACGGTCGTTTCTCACAACCGGGCCAACCATAACATTGTCGGCGGAATGATCATGGGAACCCAACGCTCCAAAGTCACACACAACGAGTTTCGCTGGAACTACTTTCATGTCAATGCAAAGGGGCTATTGCTCTACGACGAAACGGAAACAGAAGTGAGCCATAACTTTATCGAACACAATCTTGTCGGCCTCTTCATTGATGATTCGCAGCACAACACCATTCACAGCAACCAAATTGCCTCCAACGTCATTGGTTTACAGTTAGACGGCGCTAACGACAACAAGATCTTCAACAATACGATTATGGCTAATGTCACTGCCGCTCAAGCGCAGCAAAGTGCAAACAATGTGGTGTACGCCAATTATTGGGATGTTCAAGGCATCGATATAACCGGCGATGGGTTGAGTGAGGTGCCCTTTGAAGCTGATCCGTTTCTGCAGCAAATGGTGGATCAACACCCGGCAGCTCAAATATTGGTCGGCTCACCCGGATTGCCTTTCTTGCAGCAACTGTTCAAAACGGATACGAGCGGCTGGTTGCGTGATGAACAGCCTTTAACTCAACCGACTAATCTTGAGTTTCCTGCCCGATCGGCTGAACCATCCGTCGGCGAATGGAACCATAAGCCTTGGTTGTACAGCATCATATTTGTATTATCCGGGATGCTTATTATTTACTTAGGAGGTTGGCGGAAATGAAAAAAGCAGTCCTTGTACTTAGTTTACTAGCATTGATTCTGGTTACAGCCGCCTGTCAGGAAAAGGAATTACCACAGCCACAAGCGATCACTGAGCTGGATCAATGTGAAGTTTGCCACATGATGGTGCCTGACGATTATAACACGACACAAATCATTTTAGAAAACGGTCGCGTGCTTAAGTTTGACGACATCGGCTGTATGTTTGAATGGGAAAAAACACATGGTGATGATGATATCGCCGTACGCTATGTGCGTGATTATTTGACCGAGGAATGGATCGTGCTGGAAGAAGCCGTTTTTGCCTATGATTCATCCTTTGTAACTGCAATGGCCTACAACGTTTTATCGTTTAAACATCAAGATGAAGCGGAGCAATTTATAGAGGAACAAGGCACTGGCGTCCTGTTGACTGTTGACGATCTGTATAACCATCATTGGGAACGCAACATGGAGATGATGAAACAGTTAAAACAGGAACATGGTCATACAGACCACAAGCACGGTGAACACGGGGAAATGATGGAGAAAAAGCATCAAGACGAACATCACGATCACAGCCACAGCCACGACCATGACGAGCCTAACGAACATGATGCACATGACCATGATGATGATCATGAGGATCAAAACTAAACGTGGGTAAGGATGGCAAGCGTTGGTTTTAAAAACGTTTATTCTCTATGAATTAAAAATTGCTTTGCGCCAGATGTGGGGATATATGTTTGTAGCCATCATGCTTGTCTTTGCGCTGGCGATCTGGCTGATTCAACTTGGGATAGGAGACGCAGCGATTGCCTCCTATACGCAGGCAGCAGGGGCGATGATCAATTTACTCCTGTACATTGTCCCCCTGTTTGCCTTATTAACCGGTTCGTTTTCTGTGGCCGGTGAATGGGAAGACGGGAGATGGTCTTTATTAGCCTCCTATCCGATTTCCTCGTTCTCCTTTTTACTGGGCAAGTTTATCGCCTTAAGCCTGTTGCTGTCAGCCTACAGCATGCTCGTTCTCGGTTTGTTTAGCTTGCTCGGCGTCATCTTCGACCGGCCTGTCGCCTCAACATTATTTATGGCGGCCATTATTTTTGCCATTTTGCTATCGGTTTTGTTTTTAGCGCTGGCGATCATGGTCGGTGCCGTGTCCAAAAACCGCTGGCAAGCCTTCAGTATGAGCGTTGGATTATGGTTTGTGTTGATCATTGCCTGGCCTGTTGTAGTGCTAGCCATGGTCAATCAGTTGCCGTATTTGTGGACACAACCGGCTCTCGAAATCTTGACAATGTTAAACCCGGCTGAACTAGTGCGTCTGTACACCACTGTTCACCATGGTGGCGGATATATGTTCGGTCCACACTATTATGACTGGATGTCATGGATACACTCACCATTCGGTACGTTGCAGTTTGCCGGTATTGCTCTATTATGGTGTGGCATCCATTTAGGCGTTGGGATATATTTTTGGGAGAAAAAGCGAAACGCGAAGTAGGACTTGGCTATAGGCCGTCCGGCCATAGCAGAGATTTCATGAATAGGTGATCATGATGCCATCTTTTGTCTCCATCAACCATTTACAAAAAGTATACGGGGGACAAACGGTGCTCAACATTCCGCACTTGGAGCTTGACCGTGGGGAAATTGTAGCGGTGTGCGGAGGCAACGGCGCCGGAAAAAGCACCTTGCTCAAAATGATAGCTGGCATACTTCAGCCGACACAGGGCGATGTCATCGTCAATGGACTGAGCCGTTCCCAAGTCGGCCAACCGGACCGTAAAAAGCAATACTTGAAACAGATTGGCTACATGCCCGATGATTTCCAGGCCAACATTCCCCTAACAGTGAGCGAACTGTTGCACTTCTACGCCCGCTTGCTCGGAGAACCGGAGCATAAAGCGGACGGCTTGCTTGACCTTGTGGAATTGTCGGAACATAAACAGAAAAAATTTACTCAGCTTTCAAAAGGAATGCGCCAGCGGTTCTTGTTGGCTCAGTCATTGCTCGCTTCACCGCCGCTCCTCCTCTTTGATGAGCCGACGAACGGACTTGATCCGCTGTGGACCCGTTTTTTTGCTGAATGTTGTCTCCACCTGCAAGAAGACGGTCATACGGTTATTTTCTCCACCCATGATTTGCACATCGCTAAAGAGATCGCTGACCGGATCGTGTTTATACACAAAGGAAATATTATTGACGACGGAACGGTGAAGTATTTTACTGAGCAGTATGGAACTGAAGACTTGTATGAGATTTTCCAGACGATGGTACTTGATCTGGAACAGCAAAAATAAACCGGTGCAGAAAGTGGGAAAATGATGAATCATGAGCTCAAATCCTATCAACGCATTAAATGGTTGATCCTGCTCATCCCGACCATCACGGTAGGTATTTGGGAACTGGTGCGACACACGCCGTACATGTTGGAACGGTTGTCGATGGAAGCAGGAAACTGGCTGACTCCCGTCATTGTCTTCGCCGTGACGATGATCTTTGTGCGCCGGCTGTTTCAGGCCCTGGAAACGTTACAACACAAATTGGAAGAAGAAAAAACGAAAAAAGCGATGTTGGAGGAAAGGGAGAAGCTGGCCAGACAACTGCATGACGGCGTCGCCCAATCGCTGTTTCTGCTTGGTGTCAAATGCGAACAGTGGCAAGCGCGTGTGCCGGAGCTCTCTGGTGATCAAACCTACTGTCACATCCGCCAGCTCATCCGGCACATCCATGATGATGTGCGTCAAGCCATCGTCAGTCTGCGGCAAGGCATATCTGTCGAAGAATGGCCATGGACCCAGTCAGTACATGAATTAATTGAACGGTTTGAGCGGGAATCCGGCCTGACCGTGCAGCTCGATTGGCGCTTGGCAGAGGAGCATCTCAGTGCCAAGGAGAAAGTTGAACTGTATGCCTGTCTGCAGGAGGCACTGGTCAATATTCACAAGCATGCTCAGGCCTCAATGGTCAATATCGAGGCTTATGAGGAGGATGGCAACTGGCTGTGTCGTGTGACCGATGACGGGCGCGGGCTGTCCGTTAATCCGCCGTTTGAATCGGAACGGGGGTTTGGAACGAAAATTATGCGTGACCGGGCCGCTGAAATGGGCTGGACGATCACCTGGCATTCCCGTGAGACCGGTACTGAAGTGATCATCAGAAAAGAGGGTCAAGGAGGAAAAGGCGATGCGTCCAAACAGAGACAGTCCGTTAAACATCCTGATCGTGGATGATGCGAAACATGCCAGGGAAGCGATGCGCAACATCATCGACATGCATGACGATATGGTCGTGATCGGGGAAGCCAAAAGCGGGGAAGAAGCCATCACCTTGGCTGAACAGCTGATGCCCGATTTGATTCTCATGGATATTCATCTGCCTGATATCGATGGGTTGCACGCCACGCGTATCATAAAAGGACATTTTCCAGCAATCAAGGTGGTGATCGTCACCGTCTCCGATGATGCCGCCAATTTGCTGGAGGCCCTCAAATGCGGTGCTCAAGGCTATCTCCTCAAACACCTGACGTCATCGACCTGGTATGAATGTTTACAAGCGTTTATCCGTGACGAAGTCCCTCTGTCCCGGACGTTGGCCAGCCAAATTCTGAATGAATTTAACCGAAAAAAAGAAGGGACGAGTGAGGAGCGACAGCCCTTAACCCACCGGGAGCGGGAAGTGCTGCATCTGGTAGCATTAGGTTTGACAAACAAAGAGATCGCCGGGAAGCTTCACCTTTCTGAATATACGGTGAAAAATCATCTGAAGAACATCATGCAAAAACTGCATCTCAATAATCGCGTACAATTAACGCGCTATGCGTATGAACAAGGACTCTATCCGCCTAAAAATTAAAAATTCAGAACCGAATCGTCCGTGAGCATTTTATCGGTGCTCAACCCGTGGAGGAAGCGCAAATTTACCGTTATGATAGCGTTAAATTTGTGCCCACTAAAGATGAGGACATTTAAACGACATCTCCTTATTCAAGCAGACATAAAAAAAGCAGACATAGAACAGGACCTGTCTCATATGCGGGACAGGTCCTCACTGTTTGGCGTCAATGCCACCCAATACATTTTGCAGAGAGAACCGTGTGCTTGTATGCTTCCTTGCCAGCCTTAATCTTCAGGTGATTGTTTTAAAGCCGCATAAAAGGCGAAAACGATGCTCAAGCCCAAGACGATAAACGGTGCATAATAAATGAGAACATCATTCATCTGCATCCCCCCGCATTATTTTTTTCCCGCCACATACTGGTCATCCAAGACGAAGAAGCGTAACAACAGGTACAAGGAGGGAACCAACAGGCACAGCCCAGCCACAAAGGCCACAATCAAGGCGATGGCCATCGCTTCATTGGTGGCGCCGTCATAGACGGTTAAATAGGGATACAACAAGTACGGGTATTTGGATATGCCGTACGCATAAAAAGCAAAGGCGAACTGGCCGACCAGCAACAAAAAGGCAGTGCCGTAGTATTTTTTTTGCCAAATCAGCCAGACGCTGGCCACAAAGAACAGCAGACTGATGGCAAACATCCACCATAAGTTTAACAGTGATGCAAAGTGATCCGGGTTATGGTTTCTCAGCTCGTATACGATGCCCATCGCCGTCACAATGGTTGGCAAAGCCCAAATGAGGGCATAGCGGCGAAACAGGGCAGTCGCTTGGCTGTGACCCCCGCGGTCCGCGTACCAGGTCAGAAAAACGGCGGAAATGTACAGCACGGCGGCAACAGCAAGCACCACGATGCTCCATGATAAGGGGCTGGTGAACAAAGTCCAGTAATCAAGGACCGGTCCCCGTTCGGTCAGCTGGATAAACCCGCCTTCAGAAATGGTGAACACCACGGACAACGAGGCGGGCAAAACCAGGCCTGTGGCCCCGTACAAGAAAGCGTAACCCCGGTGTCCTTTGCTGCCGTACGTTTCAAACGCATAGTACGACCCACGAATGGCCAGCAAGATAATGGAAATGCTCAGCGGAATGAGCAGCGCGCTGCCGTAATAGTAAGCCGTGGAAGGAAAGAAACCGATCATGCCGACAAAGAAAAAGATGAGAAAAACATTGGTCACTTCCCATACGGGCGACAGATAGCGCTGAATCACATTGGAGAGCACCTGATGCTGTCCGGTCCATAAACTGTAGGCGTTAAAGAAACCAGCGCCAAAATCGATAGAAGCGACGATCACATAGCCGAACAAAAAGGTCCACAATACGGTCATGCCGATCACTTCGTAATCCATGGACGCTCACCCCCTTCATGAGCCAGATCTTGCTCCAGCGGAAAACGCTGATTAATGTTACGCAACACCACAACAACCCCGATGACTAAGATCAGGTACAGGGCCAGAAAAAAGAAGAACAAGTGACCGACATAGGGACTTTGGGTGGCTGCTTCTTCAACGGTCATCACGCCTCGTAAAATCCACGGTTGGCGACCGAACTCGGTCATCCACCAGCCCGCTTGAATAGCCAGCATGGCCAAGGGTCCACTGGCCACGATCAAGCGGCGGAACCAGCGGCTGGTGACGATCGTCCACTTTCGCCGCATACCCCACCAGTAGACAAAGGAGAAGAGCACTAGCCACACACCGATGATGACCATCAGATTAAAGAGATAGTGAATGAATAAAGGCGGATGCCATTCCTGAGGAAATTCGTTTAATCCAATCACTTCAGCCTGGGGATGGTTATGGGCCAAAATACTTAGGGCATAAGGAATCTCCAGGCCAAAGCGCACGTTCTGTTCGTCATCTAAAATGCCAAACAAAACGAGCGGGGCGCCTTCCATCGTTTCAAAATGCCATTCGGCAGCAGCCAGTTTTTCCGGCTGATGCTTGGCCAAATATTTGCCGGCAAAATCACCAATTACAGCGGTGGCGATGGCGAAAATCAAGCCGACGACCATCATGAGATGGAGCGCCTTTTTATAGTAAACATGTTGAGCGCCCTTCAAAAGCCGGTAAGCGGCAAGAGCGGCCAAAACAAAGGCAGAGGTCATAAACGCCGTGCTGATCACATGAGCCGCTTTCGTCGGTGTGGCCGGATTAAACATGGCTTCGATGGGGCTCACTCCCGTCATTTGGCCATCGATGATTTGAAAGCCGGTCGGGGCGTTCATAAAGCCATTAACTGTGGTGATAAAAAAGGCACTCATCGTGGCCCCTATGGCGACGGGAATAAGGAGTAACAGATGCTTGCGCTGATCATCAAACCGGTTCCACGTGTACAGATAAATGCCCAAGAAAATCGCTTCAAAGAAAAAGGCGAACACTTCCATAAACAGGGGCAGCGCAATGACATGACCAGCCATTTCCATAAAGTTGGGCCACAACAAGGCCAGCTGCAAGGCAATGGCTGTGCCGGTCACCACCCCAACCGCCACTAAAACGACGAACCCCCGGGCCCAGCGCCGAGCCATCAACAGATAATGTTCATCATTCTTTTTAATGCCCAGCCAGTGGGCAATGATGATCATCAAGGGCAAGCCGACGCCCAGGGTGGCAAAAATGGCGTGAATGGAAAGCGTTAATAAGGAGAGCATCCTGCTGGCAAATACGGGATCCTCAAAGAGCAACATGGTTTTTCCCTCCTATGCAGTTCAATTTCAAGCAGGTAAACACGATTTAAGCTTTATACAGAAAATCATATCTATCTGTGATTATCTTAACACCGTCAAATGTTTTTAGAGTATGCTCGCTTTGAACAATGTGTGGAAATCTTTTGACGAAAAACCGACAATCGTGATTAAGCACTATTTTTGAGGGAAATGCCTGATTTACTGGCATTTACATGTGATGTAGACTACTATAATAGCTATCTAGGTGTAACAAGGAGAGGCTAGAGGAAATGACGTTTCATCATATCGATTTTTATCGACATCTTCTCAATAAGTTAAAAGTTGGTATTGTCATCATGGACGAAGACAGGCGTATTCATTACGTAAATGAAAAAGGGCAAAGAATGACCGGCTGGGAGGTTGGGGAAAAGGTCCCTTACTGCACATATTGTCAATCGCGTACTGTTTTGGATGGCCAAGAACGTTGTTTATTAGCGACTGAAGAGTCAATGGATTACTTTCAAGCAGAAATGCCCGTATATCAAGGGAAGTACATGCCTTTTGAAATGCGTTTATCATCGATGCATCTTCAAGATGGAAAAAAAAATGATGGTGTTAATGATTAAGGACCCGTCTGAAAAAGAGACACGGCAAGTTAGAAAATTGTTAATTCAAGAAACACTATTGGCTCAAGAAGCTGAAAGAAAACGTATTTCGCAGGAATTACACGATGTCATCGGGCAAAATGTGTTCAGCATTTATTTAGGATTACAAAGTTTAAGACCAGTTATTAATCAAACGCAATATTGCAGTCTTTACGAGAAAATGGAAGAGCTGCTGCTACGGACGATTACGGATTTGAAGCAGATGAGCAAAAAACTTCGCCCAAAGAATATGGAACAGTGCATGTTGCAGCAGATGGAAAAGGGCGAAAGCGCAGACAAGATAATTCAAGAAGCGATTCAACTGCTGGTGAAGAGCCGTTAAGAACTGGGGCAATTTGAGATACAGAAGGTGAGATTTTGATAATGAATGAGAGTGTGATTATCGGTCCGCTGGTAATACCCGTCAACTTTGTGAGTTATGGTTTAGCTATTTTTGCTGTCCTGCTCTATTATCTCAAATGGCACACAGCGGTTGCAGACAGGGAGAAGAGGTTGAGTACTGATATCTTGCTCAGTGCGTTTTTCTATGCTTTACTGGCCTGGAAGCTAAGTCCGCTTTTGTTCAGACCTCTGTTTTTTCTGCAAGATCCAGTACTCCTGCTATTTTACCGGGGTGGGTACAAAGAGCTGTGGGTGGCTGTTCTGGTTTTCAGTGTTTACTTGCTCTTTAAAACGAAAAAACAAAGTCTCCCTCTTGTCAATCAGCTTAATCTGTTGATCCTGATCACAATTGTGGCGGGTTTCATCCAATCAGTGTTGACCCGCCAGAGAGGAAACCAGATAGAATGGACCTGGTTAGCAGACCTGTTGTCCTTAGAAGCACATCCTGTGCATCTTTATCAAATGTTTTGGCATGTCTTATTGCTGATGTGGATTGTCTGGCAAGGCTTTCATCCCCAATCCGTCCGTTGGTTGGGCCAAGCCTTGACCGGATTCAGCAGCGGCCAACTGTTGATCAGCACTGCCGCGCGTGAACAGATGCCACTTTTGGGACTGATAGAGCCCCGGCAATTTTACTTCTTCTTGCTTGTCATTGGGTTTATCATGCTTATCAAAGCCCGCCGTGAGAAAACCATTGACTGCCTTGAAATCAGGAGCGCTGATGAAAAGAGGAACTGAGAAGAGAAGAGACGATCTGTGTAACGACAACGAGCTTATGTTTAACATGGGGGAGATGGGAGCTTATCACGACAGAGGCATGGCAGTTCATTTTAATAGTTTATGGTGTTAGTATAGTTTCATGGACACATTTTAGTTAAGTCCCTTACAATAAAAATTGGGAGAGGATGTGTCCAATATGAACCGAAAGAAATTCAATGACGACTTTAAAAAAATGATTGTGGATCTCTACCATTCAGGAACTTCTGTTAAAGATCTGTCCGGCGAATATGGCGTATCTGAAGTGACGGTTTACAGATGGATTAAGCAGTTTACTCCAGTGGGTTCTGGAGATGAGTCTATTCCAGTTCATACCCTGTGTAAAGTGCTGGGGATTCCCCGAAGCACGTACTATCAAAGACTGAATCATAAAGAGTCAAACCGCGAACGTGAAAACCGGGAGATCACCCAAAGAATTATCAGCATTCATCAAAAGAGCAAACAGCGCTGTGGCGCTCCCAAAATCCATCATCTGTTGAAGCAGGAAGGATTTCAAGTCAGCCTCAAGAGAGTACAGCGTTTAATGAAGAAGTCAGGTATTCGTTCCATTGTGAAAAAGAAATACAAACCCTATCCAAGCAAGGAAAAGGTGATCCAACGGGACAATCTGCTCAAACAGGATTTCACCACCAACACCATCAATGAGAAGTGGGTCGCCGATATCACCTACATTCATATCCTTAAAGATAGATGGTGTTATTTAGCTTCTGAGATGGATTTACATACCCAAAAAATCGTTGGCTATTCCTTTGCCAAATCGCTGACGAACTTAACTTTTTTGTGTCCAGGATATTGACTCAAATCCAAGAATTTTGTGTAATGTAAGATAAATGGGGTATCTCTGAAATGGATTTAGAATAGAGGAGGGATATTTCCTCCACACAAGAGACTGAATATTCAGTCTCTTGTGTGGAAAGGGAGAATCCCCCTATTTTGTTTATTTACAGTATTTGGTTGATGATAACGTTCTTCAAACATTCGCTCGAGGGCTTCATGCGCTTCGGCAAATCCTCTTAACTTTCGCCCTGCCCATTTCTCATTAAAATCTTGAATGGTTAAATACACGACTTTTTCCGCAGCTTCTAAACTGCTCAAACTGTTCATCGGCTTTAGACGTTTCCGAATCTCCTTGATCGTGCGTTCAATGGCATTCGTCGTGTAAATCACACTTCGAATACTGCTTGGATAATCCATAAATGTAAGGAGGACATCCAACTCATTGGCCCAAGATTGAACTTCTCTCGGATACTTGCTTGACCATTTCGACTCAAACTGTTGAAACATCTGTAATGCCATCTCCTTATTCGGCGCGCGATAAATCAGCTTGAGGTCCTCTGCCACTTCGAATTGATCTTTTTTCCGAACACGATTTAAGGTATTACGGACTTTGTGAACGACACAACGCTGCACATCGGCTTGCGGATACACCGCCTTAAAGGCTTCCTCCAACCCCGGTAGTCCATCGAATACGCCCATAAGCACTTCCTTGACGCCTCTTTTGTAGAGCTGTTGGAGAATCTCCCGCTATCCATTGAACAAACAGGCAAAGGATTAACCTATAACGCCTGTGCCAACCAGTTAACCCAATTAAAAAAGGAATTGGAATGGTTAAAAGAAGCAAATTCTACAATATTGCAAAATGTATTGAAACATTTAGATGACGCATTTAAACGATTTTTTCAAAAGAAGAATAACCGTCCACGCTTCAAAAGCAAGAAAAATCCTGTCCAATCTTACACTAGCCAATGCAATTATCCAAAAAAAGGAAGACCAATGATCGAAGTAGTTGGATATCAAATTAAACTACCCAAGTTAGGATAGGTAACATTTGCAAAATCAAGAGAAGTCAAAGGAAAAATCATTTCTGCTACGATCCGCCGCAATCCATCAGGCAAATATTTTGTAGCTATTTCTTGTGAAACGGAGATTAAATCGTTACCAACTTCCGAAAAGGCAGTGGGTGTTGACCCAGGATTAAAAGATTTTGTAATCCTCTCTACTGGCAAAAAAATCAATGCTCCGAAATACTTTAGAAAGTATGAAAAGAAGCTAGCTAGGTGGCAATGAATCCTATCTCGCCGCCAAAAAGGCGGATCTAACTGGAACAAAGCAATTTCCATCTTCACAACTTTGCTCTGAATGTGGCTATCAAAACAAAGAAGTCAAAAACCTAAGAATCCCCTGCCTTTAGGCATGGGGAGTGGTCAAGCACTCCTGCTATCACATGAATTAGGGATTGATGTGGAAAAATATACATTCGTTATGCATTTTGCAACGCGTTCAGACAATAAAGGTATACAATAATAGATCATGAGTTAAACCATTCAAAAAATAAGAAGAAAGCCTTGGATTAATCAACTAAAAGGGGCATTGTGAATTTATCTTTGCCCAGATAAGCTGTCTCCCGTTCACTGAACGGCTGAACGGGAGCCGGCTTGTTTTTTTGTTACTTTGGATAGGTTAGGAAGATTTGATTATATTATGACAAAATTAGACAACATTCTTTTTTGTTTAGTAAAATAGGATTATGTCATTAATTGTTGAAGGAGCATGGACGCATGGGATCTAAAGGAATGATTGACAATAAGCAGAGTGGTTTAGTGGGGGATGTTTTAAAAGAATATATAACTAAAGGAAGTAAGCTGTCGATTGCCGCGGCACATTTGACATTATATGCGTTTGTGGAGCTGAAAAAAGAGCTGTCACAACTCGATGAATTCCGTTTCATTTTCACAGAGCCTGCCTTTGTGCGTGGAAACCGTTCGTTAAAAGGACTAATGGAGAAAAATGAAGCGGCACTGTATGGAGTGGAAGAAGAACGAAAATATAAAGTAGAGTTGAGTCAAGCATACATAGCCAAAGAATTAGCGAAATGGCTGAAACGAAAAGCACAAATTAAATCAGTCATCAACCAGCGCATTCAAGGCGGTTTGTATCATGTCAAAAACAACGATGGAACGCAAATCGGCTTAATCGGCGGTGCGCCATTTTCCAGCCCAGGTCTAGGCTACAGCAACTCTTCCAATATTTATATTAACCATATTGTCGACGATGAGCATTCAAATACCCACCTGCTTCGTCAGTTTGACGCCATTTGGCAAGATGAACAAGCACTGCAAGATGTGAAAGACGAAATATTGCGGCGCTTAGAAGTGATGTATAAAGAAAATTCGCCAGAGTTCATTTACTTCGTGACGCTTTACAATTTATTTAAAGGCTTCTTGCAAGACGCGAATAACTATGAATCGCTACAAACAAGAACGGGATTTGAAAATACGGTCATTTGGAACAAACTTTACGATTTTCAGCGCGATGGGGTAATTGGCGCCATCAATAAAATCGAAACGTATGGAGGATGCATTATCGCCGACAGCGTCGGGCTCGGAAAAACGTTTGAGGCGTTAGCGGTCATTAAATATTACGAACTGCGCAATCATCGCGTTCTCGTGCTGGCGCCAAAAAAATTGAGGGAAAACTGGGCGATTTACCGTTTAAACGATAAGCGCAACATTTTAGCGGAAGACCGCTTTTCCTATGACTTGCTCAACCATACCGATTTATCGCGTGAGCGCGGATATAGCGGCGATATTAATTTGGAACATGTGAACTGGGGAAATTATGATTTAGTTGTTATCGACGAATCGCACAATTTTCGTAACAACGATCCGCGCAACGACCGGGTGACGAGATATTCCCGCTTGATGAACGACATTATTAAAGCGGGAGTGAAAACGAAAGTGTTAATGCTTTCTGCCACTCCTGTCAATAACAAGCTCGATGACTTAAAGAACCAGATTGCCTTCATTACGGAAGGAAATGACAAAGCGCTAGCGGAAACGGCGAACATCAAAAGCATCAGCCAAACGATTCGCCGCGCACAGTCCCAGTTCAACAAATGGAGCAATCTTCCTGAAGAAGAGCGGACTACTGAGCGGTTGTTAGATATGCTAAACTGGGATTATTTCACCTTGCTTGACTCATTAACAATCGCCCGTTCGCGCCGCCATATTGAAAAATATTACAATGTGAATGCGATCGGTTCGTTTCCGATCCGCCTGAAGCCAATCAATATTAAAGAAACAATTGACGCTAAAGACGAATTTCCGCCGCTGGAGAAGATCAATAATGAAATATTGCGGTTGCGGTTGGCGGTATATTCGCCGATGCAATATATTTTGCCTCATAAAAGGGCTATTTATAACGAAAAGTACGATACGAAAGTGGCAAACGGAAGAATTTTTAAACAAACCGACCGGGAAAATAACCTTGTCTATTTAATGAAATCTAACTTGTTGAAACGATTAGAAAGCAGCATTCATTCCTTTTCTTTAACATTGGAAAACATCATTCATCAGATTGATTCGCACATTCAAAAAATAGATCACTATGATCCGAAAAACGAAATGATCGGAGATATTAACGACATTGACATCGAAGATCCTGACTTAGAAGACGCGTTAATCGGCTCGAAAGTGAAAATTTTCATCAAAGATATGGACTTAATCCGCTGGAAGCAAGATTTATTATATGACCGCGAAATTTTGGCGAAGTTGCTTGCGCAAGCGAGAAGGATAACGTCAGATCGCGATAAAAAATTATTGGCATTGAAAAAAGTCATTCAAAACAAAATCGAGAATCCGATTAACGGCCAAAACAAGAAATTGCTCATTTTTACTGCGTTTGCGGATACGGCGAAATACTTGTATGAAAACTTGCATGAATGGATTTATCGTCAATTTGGCTTGCACTCTGCCGTAGTAACTGGCTCGGATCACCCAAAAACTACATTAAAAATGAAGAAAGTCGACTTCAATAATGTCTTAATGAACTTTTCACCTATTTCGAAAGAGCGGGCAAAAGTAATGCCGGAGATGAAAGAGGAAATTGACATACTAATTGCTACTGACTGTATTTCCGAAGGGCAAAACTTGCAAGACTGTGATTATCTCGTTAACTATGATATCCATTGGAATCCGGTTCGCATTATCCAACGTTTTGGCCGTATCGACCGGATTGGCAGCAAAAATGAACGGATTCAACTAGTTAACTTTTGGCCGTCGCTGGAACTCGATGAATATATTAATCTCGTCAACAGGGTAAAAGACCGAATGACGATTCTCGATATTTCTTCCACCGGGGAAGAAAATGTTATTGCCGACAACAGCAATGAAATGAAAGATTTGGAATACCGCCGCAAACAACTCGAAAAACTGCAAAACGAAGTCATTGATTTAGAGGACATTTCCGGAAATATTTCTTTAACCGATTTTACGTTAGACGACTTCCGCATGGATTTATTAAATTTTATGAAGGAACATAAAGAAGCGGTGGAAAAAGCGCCGCTAGGGCTTTTTAGCATTACCGTGAACAAAAATGAAAAACTAAAAGACGAAATTAAGCCTGGGGTTATTTTCTGTCTAAAACAAATCGATCACGTCACATCATCGAACGAACAAAACGCGCTCCATCCATATTACTTAGTGTATGTGCGGGAAGACGGCACGGTGTTGTATAACCATGTCCACGTAAAGAAAATTTTGGATTTATACCGTTCGCTATGCAACGGAAAAAAAGAAGTGGAGTGGGATTTATACGAAACGTTTTACCAAGAGACGAAAAACGGAAAAGACATGGGGCGATATAAGGCGCTGCTGGAAAAAGCGGTAGAAGATATCGTTGGCAAAATCGATCAGCAAATAACGCTGAACATATTTAGCCTCGGAAACTTGGACAGCTTAGTGACGAACGCGAATACGAGTTTGCAAGACTTTGAAATTATCTCTTATCTTATCATTAAAGGGTGAGAGCGGTGGCTGGATTCACATTTTATGCTAGAATAGGGCTGGACGATAAAGTCCGCCCTTTACATAAGAAGTTGGATAAAAAAATGTTTTACGATTTCGCTGATTTAACGAAAAAGGAAAAAGACTATATTACGAAATACGTCGATCGGATTGAGCTAACGTATTTATTAACTCCAAGTGTGATTAATATCCAGCCATTTATTAATGAAGATTATCATTATGAAGGAGTTATGTTTATCACGATTCGATTAAGAAACGAAACAAAAGACGCTTGCCTTCCTGTCATTGGAGAGATTATTCAAGGATCGTTGCCAAACCCTGTCGTCATCGTATTTGAAAAAGAAGGAAACGTTCAGGTTGGTACGTGTTTAAAGCGATTAAACAAAATCGATAAAACGCAAGTTGTTTTGGAGGAATTTGCGTATACTCCGTGGTTTTCATCCGACAGTGACGATGAAACGGTTCGGCAATTTATTGATGCGGTTCACATAACAGCGTTATCTTTTTCTAACTTCTTCCGGTTTTATCAAGACATTCATATCGCGGTACAGGCGTTTCAACACGCGAAAGCGGTTGGCGCGTTTTACATCGCTACCGATGAAGAATCGCGCCAACTGATTGCGCAAATTGAACAGGCGGAAGCGGAAATCGCGAAATGGAAAAATCAAATTAAGAAAGAAACGCAGTTTAACCGGAAAGTAGAGTACAACATGAAAATTCAGCAATTAACGAAGCAAATCGAGCAGTGGAAACAACAATTGCGATGAAAGAGGGGAAGCACGATGGAAAAACTAGATGGAAAATCGATGGATATTGTAAAAGCGAACATCGAGGCGTTAAAGCAACTATTCCCAGAAGTGGTCACCGAAGAAAAAATCGATTTTGAAAAACTAAAACTGATTCTTGGGGAAGAGATCGAAACACGCAATGAAAAATATGAATTCACCTGGCACGGCAAAACACAGGCAATGAAACTCGCACAAACGCCATCCACCGGCACGCTGCGGCCGGATAAAGCATCCAGCAAAAACTGGGATACGACTGAAAATCTCTATATTGAAGGGGATAACCTTGAAGTATTGAAGCTGTTGCAAAAATCGTATTTCGGAAAAATTAAAATGATCTATATCGACCCGCCGTATAATACAGGGAAGGATTTTGTGTACAAAGATGATTTCCGTGATAATATCAAAAATTACAAAGAAATCACGCAGCAAATGACAAAGGCGAATACAGAAACGAGCGGGAGATTTCATACCGATTGGTTGAATATGATGTATCCGAGATTAAAGTTGGCGAGGAACCTTTTAAGGGAAGATGGATCTATTTTTATTTCTATAGATGATTCAGAGGTAGACAATTTAAAGAAGATTTGTGATGAAATATATGGTGAAAATAACTTTGTTGGTAGATTTATTTGGGCTGGTGGAAGAAAAAATGATTCGAAATACATTTCTATCTCACATGAATATGTTTTAGTTTATGTGAAAAACATACATAGTCTTATTGAAAATAAGATTACATGGAGAGAAAGAAAAGAAGGGCTAGATGAGATTTACAGTAAAGCAGAGGAGTTGGTAAAAAAACATAATTTTAATTATGAAGAAGCGTCACTGTGCTTAAAAGAATGGTTTAAATCTCTGCCTGATAATCATCCTTCTAAACAGCATAGTCATTATAACCATATTGATGAGAAAGGTGTATATTTTCCTGATAATATATCTTGGCCTGGTGGCGGGGGACCAGTTTATAATGTATTACATCCAGTAACAGGTAAGCCAGTAAAAATACCAAGCCGTGGCTGGTTATTTAGTGAAGAACGCATGAAAGAAATGTTAAAAAACAATATGATTCATTTTGGAGAAGATGAATCAAAAGTACCATGCCTTAAAAGATATTTAAAAGAAACAGAGTACCAAGTTCCTTACAGTGTGATTTATCAAGACAGCAGGGGTGCGATGAAACGATTAAGAGATTTGCTTGGTGGAAAAGTGTTTGACTTTCCTAAAGATGAAACGATTATTTTGAAGTTTATTCGAATGGTATCGGACCAAGATGACATCATTCTTGATTTCTTCTCTGGCTCAGCAACAACCGCCCATGCCGTTATGCAGCTAAATGCAGAAGACGGCGGTAATCGTAAGTTTATCATGGTGCAATTGCCTGAGTTAACTGATGAAAAATCAGAGGCGTATAAAGCGGGATATAAAAACATTTGTGAAATCGGCAAAGAACGCATCCGCCGCGCTGGTGAAAAAATCGTTCAAGAAACAGGGAAAACAGATTTGGATATTGGCTTTAAAGTATTTAAACTTGATTCTTCTAACGTAAAAACATGGGATCCTGATTTCGACAACTTGGAGCAAACCCTTTTCGATTTGCAGGATAACATTAAAGAAGACCGCACGAAAGAAGATTTGTTGTATGAGATTTTACTGAAAATCGGCCTGCCGCTCACCACACCGATTGAAGAAATTGATTATAACGGCAAAACGATTTATAACGTTGCCTATGGTTCCGTGTTGGTATGTTTAGAAGATGACATCGATTTGGATATCGTTCAGGAGATGTTGAAATATCAATCCGAGCATATGCCGCCGAAAGTCATTTTCAAAGAGTCTGGCTTTATTAGCGACGCCGTGAAAACGAACGCGATTCAAACATTGAAAAAGCACGGAATCATGGATGTTAGGAGTGTGTAACCGATGAAGCTGAAGTTTATCGCGGACTTGGATTATCAAAAACGGGCGATTGATTCCGTTGTGCAAATTTTTAAAGGGCAAGAAATGATCCAGTCCAACTTCACCGTTTCGTATGGACCAAACGCGGGAATGATTCAAACGGATTTAGGCGTAGGGAATCGGCTCGACCTTACGCCGGAAGAAATTTTAAAAAACGTGCAGGACATTCAAATGAAAAACGGCCTGCCGCGCAGTGAGCGGCTTGATGGCATGCATTTTACCGTTGAAATGGAAACAGGTACGGGGAAGACATATGTCTATTTACGGACGATTTACGAATTGCATAAACATTACGGATTTACGAAATTTGTCATTGTCGTTCCGTCCGTGGCGATTCGTGAAGGGGTATACAAGTCGCTGCAAATTACGAGAGACCATTTCAATGAACTGTATGACCATACGCCAGTAGAATACTTTATTTACGATTCGCAAAAACTCGATCAAGTCCGTAACTTTGCGACAGCGACAACAATCCAAATCATGATCATTAATATTGACGCGTTCCGTAAAAGCTTTGAAGATCCGGAAAAAGAAAATAAAGCGAACGTCATTCACCGTCCGAACGATCGCTTGAACGGCTATCGCCCGATCGAATTTATTCAACAGACGAACCCGATTGTTATTATTGACGAGCCGCAAAGCGTCGATACGACGCCGAAATCAAAAGAAGCGATTGCCTCGCTCAACCCGCTTTGTACGTTGCGTTATTCTGCGACGCATGTAGATAAATATAACATGGTGTATCGCCTCGATGCGGTCGACGCGTATAATCAAAAACTCGTCAAAAAAATCGAAGTGATGTCCGTTCGTTCCGAGCCGTCTTTTAACGTACCGTACATAAAACTAATCGAGGTAAAGGAAAGAAAAGCGAAGATCGAACTGGATGTCAAATCGCGCGGAAAGGTGAAGCGGACGACGAAAACGGTGAAATACGGAGACGATTTATACGATATTTCCGGGGAACGAGAATTGTATCGTGGCTATATCGTCGAGCAGATTGATTGGACGGAAGGAAACGAAGCAATTGAAGTAAATGGCTATCGTCTGCGGGTCGGTGATGCGATCGGCGATATTGACGATGATGCGATAAAGCGGTATCAAATCCGCAAAACGATCGAAGAGCATTTGAACAAAGAGCTGCAGCTTCGCCCGCGCGGAATTAAAGTGTTAAGCCTTTTCTTTATCGACAAAGTCGCCCATTACCGTGATTATGATAAAGATGGCAATCCGATTAAAGGAAAATATGCGGTGATGTTTGAGGAAGAATATAAGGATTTGATCCAAAAACCGAAATACCGAAAGCTGTGGGATGACCCAGGCATTGATAAGGACGTGGAAAAAGCGCACAACGGGTATTTCGCACAAGATAAAAAGGGGCGTCTGAAAGATACAAGAGGAAATACAGAAGCGGACACCGATGTGTACAACCTTATTATGAAAGACAAAGAACGGCTGCTTAGCCTCAATGAGCCGCTTCGCTTCATTTTCTCCCATTCGGCGCTTCGTGAAGGATGGGACAACCCGAACGTCTTTCAAATTTGCACGTTGAAAGACTCCGCGGGAACGTACGTATCGAGACGCCAAGAAATCGGACGCGGATTGCGTCTGGCTGTCAACCAAAACGGGGAGCGTGTGCAGGACTATCATATCAACACGCTAACGGTCATGGCGAACGAATCGTACGAAGAGTTTGTTGCGACGCTGCAAAAAGAAATCGAAGAACAAACAGGAGTCAAATTCGGCAAAATTGAAAAACATATATTTGCCAAACTTATTTATATCGACGAGAAGACGGAAGAGCCGGTGCAAATGGGCTATGACTTATCGGTAAAATTATATGATGAATTGAAGCAAAACGGTTATATTGACAAGCATAGCATGGTTACCTCTGAATTAAAGAAAGCAATAGAAAACTATGACTTGTGCTTAAGCACGGAGTTTCAGCCATGGCTTCCGGCAATCGTCAAAGAAATAAAACGCCACTTACAAGCATTGCCGATCAAAGACGCGACCAAAAAGCAAAAAGTAAAATTAAATATCTCGGTATTCAATCAGGAAGAATTCAGACAGTTATGGGACAAAATCAAGTATAAAACGGTCTATTCCGTCGATTTCGACAGCGAACATTTGATTCAAAAGTGCATCGAAAGCATTCAAACGATGCCGCGCATAGAGAAAATTCGAATTTTAAGCCGCAAGGGAAAAGTGGAAATCGACCGCGTGACAGGAGTACAGGCGCAAACGATAAGCGAAAGCGTCGAAGATTACGTCAGCTTGCATCATACGCTTCCAGACGTCATTACCGAGCTGCAAAACCGCACGAATTTAACACGTAAGACGATCGTCCGCATCTTAACCGGCTGCAAGCGGCTTGACGATTTCAAAAACAATCCGCAAAAATTTATCGAAGAAGTGACAAAGATCATCCAGCGTGAAATGAAGCAACTGTTAAAAGACGGGGTGAAATATTATAAAATCGGCGACGATGCGTATTATGCGGTGGAACTATTCCAAAACGAAGAACTGCTTGCCTACTTGAATGACAACGCAATTCCGAGTGAAAAATCGCTGTTTGACCATGTCGTCTATGATTCAGATGTGGAAAAGCGTTTTGCCAAACGCTTTGAAAACAACGAAAAAGTAAAAGTATATGTGAAGCTACCAAGCTGGTTTAAAATTGACACGCCAATTGGCTCCTACAACCCTGACTGGGCGCTTGTCATTGAGAAAGACGGGGAAGAAAAGCTGTACTTCGTCCTTGAGACCAAAGGACAGGAATGGGAAGGAGATTTGCGTCCGGGCGAATCGGCAAAAATCGAGTTTGCCCGCAAACACTTTGAAGCAATTGGGACGGATATTGAGTTTGTTGGGCCGGAAAATGACGTTGATGTGTTTATGCTGCGGGCGCTCAGTTTATAATATAATAAGCTTATATTGAGGCAGAAGCCACTCAGGTTTCTGTCTTTTTTGGTACGCCCGGCATGGGTGCGTGACTATAGGGTGAAAGTCCCGAACAGGGGCTCATCAAGCGCCTACCGTTAGCTGAAAGCAAGGGTGTCCGCCGTGAGGCGGAATCTGGTGTTGCTGGAGGCAAACACTCGACCTGAGGTACACGAACCCAATTTGAGGCTGTCACAATCGGATGAGTCTGCCAAACAAGACGAAGTCCAAAGCCGCCAAGGGTTGTGGCAGTATATTGGGCAGGTACATGGGTGGAAAGTCCGTGCTCTTATCCGGGGAGGCCTGTACGGCACGCCATCTGAAGATGGTAACCAAAACCGAAAGGTTTTGCTGAACGTACAGGAGTCAGCAGAGGTCATAGTACCTGAGTAAGGGACGCCTGAAAAGGGAAGGACCGAACGTCAATTCAGGGATGAATCAGACTTTTTCGAGACGCAATGCGCTGAAGCAGAATTCCTGACGGAACTCTTCCAAGGAAAGATGGGTGAAGCCCGGAGGGCCTTGGAATGAGGGCTGAGCATTGCCCGGTAAGACCTGACACCTCATCCCGCGAAAGGAGAAATATCTCGATGGCTTTGTTGGAGAACATCTTATCACGGTCAAATCTAACCAAAGCTCTCAAACGTGTGGAGGCTAACAAAGGCGCTCCCGGCATCGACGGGGTTTCAACTGAACACCTCCGAGATTATCTCCGGGAGCACTGGCCAGCCATTAAACAAAAGCTGCTGGAGGGGACCTACCAGCCAGCACCTGTCCGAAGGGTCGAAATCCCGAAACCTGACGGAGGTGTCAGGTTGCTGGGTATCCCTACCGTGATAGACCGATTCATCCAACAAGCCATTCTCCAAGTACTCACACCCATCTTCGACCCTCACTTTTCGTCCCACAGTTATGGATTCGCTCCCAACGCCGGGCCCATGATGCCGTCCGGCAAGCCCAACGATATACCCATGAGGGGTACAAATACGTCGTGGACATTGACTTGGAGAAATTCTTTGACCGGGTTCACCATGACATCCTGATGAGCCGGGTGGCACGCCGGGTAAAGGACAAGCGTGTCCTGAAGCTGATACGGGCCTATTTAGGGTTTGCTGAAAAAGTTTCATTTTTTAAGTTTTAACTTGCTCAATTTAAGTTTCTTGGTAGACTATTTTTTTCTTGAAGACGTAAGTAAAACCATATAGCAAAAAAAGACAAAAAGAGAGCGTAACCAGT
>NZ_BMKZ01000023.1 GCF_014644735.1 Caldalkalibacillus thermarum
AATCTGCGGTACGGGAAGTTCTAGTTCTTACGGAAGAGAAGTTTCAAGAGCTTTTCGATCAGTTTTTGTCGAGTCTGCCCAATTATATCAAGGGTTTACTCGGTGTTTCTGTCTGCGAAAGTTGAGTAAAAAAAGATTTTCCTTGGAAATGTCGACTCGTTTTTTGTGTGTTTACTGGCCCACCTTGCTGCTGCCTTACACCATTCAAGGCCGGGTTAAAGCTTGCCGAATCGTTTTTGCTTTATCGGGCCCGGATAACCCCCCTGGCTCCCCGGTGAGCGAAGATCAAAGTGGTGCTGTGCATTGATCCACCCTCAAAGAACATATATTCGCTTTTTGTTGTCACCACAGTTGTGTAGTATGCTATAATTTTATCATTAGATATGGTACGGCTAACTAAAAAATGATCTCTTGACATAAGGAGATGGGACAAGTGGAAGGCCGTTTTCAATTGGTATCAAAGTACGAACCCCAGGGTGACCAACCCCAAGCCATTGCCAAATTAGTGGAAAGCATTCAGGCTGGCCAAAAACATCAAACGCTGCTGGGAGCAACGGGAACAGGGAAAACATTTACCGTGGCCCAGGTGATCAGCAAGGTGAACAAGCCCACGCTGGTCATCGCCCACAATAAAACCCTGGCTGCCCAGCTGCACAGCGAATTGAAAGAGTTTTTTCCCCATAATGCTGTTGAATACTTTGTCAGTTATTATGATTACTACCAGCCTGAGGCTTATATTCCTCATACTGATACGTATATTGAAAAGGATGCCAGCATCAACGATGAAATAGACAAATTGCGCCACTCGGCCACCAGTGCCCTGTTGGAGCGGCGCGATGTGATTATTGTCTCCAGTGTGTCCTGCATCTACGGTTTAGGTTCGCCGGAAGAGTACCGTGATTTGGTGCTTTCCCTCCGGGTAGGCATGGAAAAAGACCGGGACGAAGTGTTGCGCAAGCTGGTGGATATCCAGTATGTGCGCAACGATGTCAACTTTCACCGCGGTACATTCCGGGTGCGCGGGGATGTGCTGGAAATTTTCCCGGCTTCACGGGATGAACAGGCGATCCGGGTGGAATTTTTTGGTGACGAGATTGAGCGCATCACGGAAATAGATGTCTTAACTGGTGAACTGGTAGGCGAACGGCAGCATGTGGCGATTTTTCCTGCTTCCCACTATGTCACCCGCGAGGAGAAGATGAAGCGGGCCATTAAAAGCATTGAGGCTGAGCTGGAAGAGCGTTTGCAAGAATTGAGGGGGCAAGGAAAATTATTAGAAGCCCAGCGCTTGGAGCAGCGCACCCGCTACGATCTGGAAATGCTGTCTGAAATGGGCTTTTGCTCTGGAATCGAAAACTATTCCAGACACCTGACCGGCCGTCCGGCAGGGGCGCCGCCTTATACCTTGCTCGATTATTTCCCCGATGATTTCCTGATCGTCATTGATGAATCCCATGTGACCATTCCCCAGATCAGAGGGATGTTCAACGGTGACTACGCCCGCAAAAAGGTGCTGATTGAACACGGCTTCCGCTTGCCATCAGCTGCTGACAACCGTCCCTTGCGCTTTGAGGAGTTTGAACAGCGTATCAACCAGGTGCTGTATGTGTCCGCGACACCTGGTCCCTATGAACTGGAGCATACGCCCCAAGTGGTGGAACAGATCATCCGTCCCACCGGCCTGCTTGATCCCACCATTGATGTGCGTCCGATCAAGGGACAGATTGACGATCTGGTCGGGGAGATTCAGGAGCGGGTCAAAAAGAATGAGCGGGTGCTGGTCACTACCTTGACCAAGAAAATGGCGGAAGACTTAACCGACTACCTGAAAGAGATCGGCATCAAGGTGCGTTATCTGCACTCGGAGATAAAGACCTTGGAGCGCATGCACATTATCCGGGAACTGCGTTTGGGAGTGTTTGATGTCCTGGTCGGCATTAACTTGTTGAGAGAGGGGCTGGATATCCCGGAAGTGTCTCTCGTGGCCATTTTGGATGCCGATAAAGAAGGCTTCCTCCGTTCGGAACGTTCCCTGATCCAGACCATTGGCCGTGCTGCCCGCAATGCCAATGGTCATGTCATTATGTATGCTGATCACGTGACCGAGTCGATGCGGGCGGCGATAGAAGAGACCAAGCGGCGCCGCCAAATCCAGCAAGCTTATAATGAAAAGCACGGCATCACCCCCAAAACCATTGTCAAACCGGTCTACGATGTGATCGAAGCCACCAAGGTGATCGAAGATAAAGAAGCGTACCGTGCCACACCCGATGTAGACAAACTGTCGCGCAAAGAGAAGGAAGATTTGATCAAGAAGCTGGAAAAAGAAATGAAAGCAGCTGCCAAGGAGTTAAATTTTGAACGGGCAGCGGAGTTGCGCGATCTCATCTTGGAATTGAAAGCGGAACTGGAAGGATGATGAGCATGAGCAACCGATTCATCTCTGTCAAAGGAGCCCGGGTGCACAACTTGAAAAATATTGATGTGACGATTCCCCGCAACCAGTTTGTGGTGTTGACCGGATTGTCCGGATCGGGCAAATCGTCCTTGGCCTTTGATACGATTTATGCGGAGGGGCAGCGGCGTTATGTGGAATCCCTCTCCGCCTATGCCCGCCAATTTTTGGGACAAATGGATAAGCCGGATGTGGATGCCATTGAAGGTTTGTCCCCGGCCATTTCCATTGATCAGAAAACGACCAGCAAGAACCCCCGTTCCACAGTAGGAACAGTGACAGAAATTTATGATTATCTCCGCCTGCTGTTTGCCCGCATCGGGCGCCCCCACTGTCCCACCCACGGGATTGAAATTACTTCCCAGACGGTGGAGCAGATGGTGGACCGCATCCTGGAGTATCCCGAGCGGACCAAGCTGCAAATATTGGCTCCGGTGGTTCGCGGGCGCAAGGGTGAACATGCCAAGTTGCTGGAACAGATTGCCAAGCAAGGCTTTGTGCGGGTCAGAATTGACGGCGAGGTGCGTGATCTGGCCGAAGAGATCAAACTGGAGAAAAACAAAAAGCATACCATTGAAGTTGTCGTGGACCGCATTATCCTCAAGGATGGCATCACCTCCCGTTTGGCCGACTCCATTGAAACGGCGCTGGACATTGCCGATGGCAAGGTGCTGGTTGATGTGATCGGTCAGGAAGAGTTGCTGTTCAGCTCTAACCTGGCTTGTCCCGAATGCGGCTTCAGCATCGAGGAATTGGCGCCGCGGCTGTTTTCATTTAACAGTCCTTATGGGGCTTGCCCCTACTGTGACGGCCTGGGCAGCCGCCTGGAAGTAGATCCGGACCTGGTCATTCCTGATCCCAACCTGTCCATTAACGAAGGGGCGCTTGCCCCTTGGGAAGGCTCAAGTTCCCCCTATTACGAACAGCTGTTAGCCTGCGTCTGTGACCATTTTGGCATTGACCGTGATACCCCCTTTGGGGAGCTGCCCCAAGGTCAACAAGACTTGCTGCTGTACGGCAGCAAAGGAGAACGTTTCTACTTCCGCTATGAGAATGAATTGGGCCAGATCCGGGAACAACATGTCCCCTTTGAAGGTGTCATTCCTCATGTGGAGCGCCGTTACAAGGAGACAGGGTCAGACTATGTCCGCGAACAGCTTGAAGCCTACATGAGCCACAAGGCTTGTCCCAAGTGCCAGGGAGCCCGCCTGCGGCCCGAGGCGTTGGCCGTCACCATCAATGGCAAAAACATTGATTATGTGACACGCCTCTCCGTGGCAGAAGCCAAGCAGTTTTTTGCATCTTTGACCTTGACGGAGAAAGAACAAAAGATTGCCCAGCTCATTTTGCGCGAGATTGAGGAGCGGCTGGGATTCCTGATTGATGTGGGCCTTGATTATTTAACCCTGAACCGCTCGGCCGGCACCTTAAGCGGAGGAGAGGCTCAGCGTATCCGCCTGGCCACCCAGATTGGATCGAAGCTGACGGGGGTCCTCTATGTGCTGGATGAACCTTCCATCGGTTTGCACCAGCGGGACAATGACCGCTTGATCCGCACCTTGGAACAGATGCGTGATTTGGGCAATACTTTGCTGGTCGTGGAGCACGATGAGGATACTATGCTGGCGGCCGATCATTTAATCGATATTGGTCCGGGTGCTGGTGCCCATGGGGGACGGGTGGTGGCCCAGGGCACGCCGGAAGAGGTGATGAATAATCCCAACTCCCTTACCGGACAATATCTCAGCGGGAAAAAATTTATTCCCCTCCCAGCCCAGCGGCGCCAGCCCAATGGCAAATGGCTGGAGATTATCGGGGCCCGGGAAAACAACCTGAAAAATGTAAACGTCAAAATCCCCTTGGGCGTGTTCACGTGTGTCACCGGGGTTTCTGGATCAGGCAAAAGCACACTGGTGAATGAAATTTTGCTCAAGGCGCTCATGCGGCAATACTACCGCTCCAAAGTCAAACCCGGAGAACATGAGGAGATCAAAGGCACGGAACATCTGGATAAAGTGGTCAATATTGACCAGTCACCCATTGGGCGGACCCCCCGGTCCAATCCGGCCACCTACACAGGCGTGTTTGATGATATCCGGGAAGTATTTGCCCAGACCACGGAAGCAAAGATGAGAGGCTACAAAAAGGGCCGTTTCAGCTTCAATGTCAAAGGTGGGCGCTGTGAAGCATGCCGGGGAGACGGGATCATTAAGATTGAGATGCACTTTTTACCCGATGTGTATGTGCCTTGTGAAGTGTGCAAGGGCAAACGCTATAACCGGGAAACCCTGGAGGTCACCTATAAGGGGAAAACGATTGCCGATGTGCTGAACATGACCGTGGAAGAAGCCCTTGACTTTTTCCAGAACATCCCCCGCATCAAGCGCAAGCTGCAAACCTTGCAAGATGTCGGCTTGGGCTATATGCGCCTGGGCCAGCCGGCCACCACGTTGTCCGGAGGGGAAGCCCAGCGGGTGAAGCTGGCTTCCGAACTGCACCGCCGCAGCACCGGGCGCACCCTGTACATTCTGGATGAGCCGACCACAGGTTTGCACATCGAGGACATCCGCCGCCTGTTGGAAGTGCTGAAGCGGCTGGTGGACAATGGGGACACGGTGCTGGTCATCGAGCACCATCTGGATGTGATCAAAGTGGCCGATTATATAATTGACCTTGGACCTGAGGGAGGGGACGGAGGCGGTGAGATTGTCGCCACAGGCACCCCGGAAGAAATCTGCCAGGTCAAGCGTTCTTATACCGGCCAGTATCTGGGGCCCATTTTGGAACGGGACCGTCGGCGCATGAAACAGCAAGAAACCGTCAAGGTATGACTATAAAGTTCCATAAACCGCTGTCACCGTTTATCCGTGTGATGCCTGATTAGGTATCACACGGATATTTAACAGGTTGAATTGCCACACTTTTTATGATATATTAACTTGTGTAAAATCTAATAGTATTACTGGGGGTGCCTGTGAGCCAGGCTGAGAAAGGAACGCGATGAAGTTCCTTAACCCTTTGGACCTGATCTGGGTAATACCAGCGTGGGGAAGTAAACAACGGGTACAGTACGTTGGCAGTGTTGGCTGCCTGTGCCAATCCGGCCGCATGAAAGCCAGGTCCATATCCAGGATCTGGCTTTTAAGTTTGCTGCAAAGCGCTTTAAACGATGGCTGCCATTAACTTATGTGCTGTAGCTCAGCTTCACTGACCCGGATCATGTCCTCCTTTACCACATTAAATTAAGGAGGTTTTATTTATGGGGAATGATGTTCAACCACAAGTTTCGATTCCATCATCTCCGGGCAGTCGTAAAGTGTATGTGCAAGGCTCCAGACCAGATATTAAAGTACCTATGCGCGAAATTGAACAATCACCGACACTGAAGCCGGAGGGAGAAGAAAAAAATCCTCCTCTCAGAGTGTATGATACAAGCGGGCCTTATACGGATCCAGAACAGCAAGTCGATTTCAGGAAAGGGCTTCCTCCACTGCGGAGAAAATGGATTTTGGAGAGAGGGGACGTGGAAGAATACGAAGGCCGGAAAGTAAAGCCTGAAGATAATGGATATCGTTCGAGTGAAGGCAGGCCGTTCAGTGACCTTCCGCAAAGTTCGGCCAGAAAACCGCTCAGGGCCAAGAAAGGGAAAGTGGTTACACAACGCTATTATGCCCGGCAGGGAATCATAACGCCAGAAATGGAGTTTGTGGCCTTGCGTGAAGGGGTTTCTCCAGAATTTGTCCGGGATGAAGTTGCCCGTGGCCGGGCGATTATTCCAGTCAATATTAATCATCCTGAGAGTGAACCCATGATCATTGGCCGCCATTTTCATGTTAAAGTAAACGCCAATATTGGCAACTCGTCCGTCACCTCCTCTGTCGCTGAAGAAGTGGAAAAAATGACCTGGGCGATCCGTTGGGGAGCAGACACGATTATGGATTTATCTACCGGGAAAGACATACATACGACCCGGGAGTGGATTATCCGCAATTCACCTGTTCCTGTGGGTACAGTACCCATCTATCAAGCGTTGGAAAAAGTAAACGGCAAGCCAGAAGATCTGACATGGGAGATATACCGGGATACGCTGATTGAACAGGCTGAACAGGGGGTAGATTATTTTACGATCCATGCCGGTGTATTGTTAAGATATATTCCATTAACAGCGGGCAGAGTGACCGGCATCGTTTCCCGGGGCGGTTCCATTATGGCTGCGTGGTGTCTGGCCCATCACGAAGAAAACTTTTTGTATACCCATTTTGAAGAGATCTGTCAGATCCTGAATCAGTATGATATCGCCGTTTCTTTAGGTGATGGACTGCGTCCCGGATCTATTGCGGATGCCAACGATGAAGCCCAGTTTGCCGAATTGGAAACGTTGGGTGAGTTAACCAAAATAGCCTGGGAATATGATGTCCAGGTGATGGTGGAAGGTCCGGGCCATGTGCCCCTGCATTTGCTGAAAGAAAATGTGGACAAACAGATGGAGATCTGCCATGAAGCACCATTCTATACTTTAGGTCCGCTGACCACCGACATTGCTCCCGGTTACGATCATATTACCTCTGCGATCGGTGCAGCCGTCATCGGCTGGCATGGAACGTCAATGCTGTGTTATGTCACCCCTAAAGAGCACCTTGGTTTGCCTAATAAGCATGATGTGCGTGAAGGGGTCATCGCTTATAAAATTGCAGCTCATGCCGCTGACTTGGCCAAAGGCCATCCCAATGCCCGCAAAAGGGATGATGCACTGTCGAAGGCACGTTTTGAATTTCGGTGGAATGACCAGTTTAACTTGTCTCTTGATCCGGAACGGGCCAGGGCCTATCATGATGAAACCCTTCCCGCCGAAGGGGCCAAGACCGCCCATTTCTGTTCCATGTGCGGCCCCAAGTTTTGCAGTATGAAAATCACTCACGAACTCCGAGAATATGCCCAAACAAAAGGTTTGGAGATAGAAGCAGCCGTTCAAAAAGGCTTAAAAGAAAAAGCGGAGGAATTTAAGAAGGAGGGCAGCCAGCTTTACAAATAACCGTGTGGCAAATGAAGGGGCCGCTTAAGGCCCCTTTACAGTTTTGTCTTTGCGGATAATATATTGGGCACCGCAATGAGGGCAAACCACCTTCACCTTGCCCAAGGGAGAGTTAAAAGAATATAAGCAAACCTGGCAATCCATTCGGCGGACAAGCACCACCTTCATCAACAACAGATAAATGACGTAGATGCATCCCCCGAACAAAATAAGGGAGGGCAGCCATGCAAACAACTCCATAAAAAGTCCCTCTTTCGCCATCGTTGAATTTGGGTAAGTCATCAGTGCTTGTTCCATATCTATGACGAGTGGGGACAAATTATCCAAGAAAAACTAAATGAACATTTTATCTCAGCAGGCCTAGTAGTTAGGTAAAATCAGCACTTCCACCCGCCTGTTTTGCTGGCGCCCTTCCGCTGTGTCGTTCGTGGCCACTGGTTTGTACTCGCCGTACCCGCGCACACTGAAGTATTCAGGGGATAAGTTCTCATTTTCCAGGATAATCTTTAGAAAATTAATGGCCCGCATGGCACTGAGGTCCCAGTTGGAGCGGAAGTGGCTGTTGTGAATGGGCACATTATCGGTGTGTCCGGAAACCTCGATATGCCGGGGAGGATCTGAGACCAGCAAATTAGAAATTTCCCGGGCCAGCTTGACCGCATCCGGTTTGACGACGGCGCTGCCCGAATCAAAAAGGGCATGGTCCAGGATCGTGATGATCAGCCCTGCTTCGGTCAGCTCCGTTTTAAGACTCAGTTGCAGGTTACGCTGCTTGATATAGGTGTTGATCCGTTCCTGAAGACGGCGCAACTCCTCCATTTCCCTCTCTCTAAAGCCTGATCCTGGCTCTTCTTGAGGGCTTTCCTCTTCATCTTGTTCATCGTTTGTTCCTTCCGTTGTTTCATCAGGTGTTACGGCTGGAGATTGCAGCACGGGTTGTCCCCCTTGAAACGCTGTGGTAAAGGTTTGAATAATGCGCTCCAGTTTTTGTGCATCCAGCGTGCTGGAAGCATAGAGGATAATAAACAGGGCTAACAGCAAGGTCAGCATATCCGCATAGGGGATTAACCATGTTTCGTTTATATGCTCCTCATCAGTGCGCTTTTTATATCTACGCATCCAGCTCTTCCCCTTCTTGCACGGCGGTGTCATTCACCAGGCGCTGTTTAGTTGGAACATAGGCCAGCAGTTTGTCTTCGATCACACGGGGCGAAACTCCCTCTTGAATAGCCAAAATGCCTTCAATCATGACCTGTTTAATTTGCAGCTCCTGTTGGGACTTACGCTTCAGCTTGTTAGCCATGGGATGCCAGAGCACATAACCGGTAAAAATACCTAGTAGTGTGGCCACGAAGGCAGCTGCTATGGCAGGCCCTAAACGTTCAATATCATTTAAATCACCCAGGGCGGCAATTAAGCCTATAACCGCACCAAGGACCCCAAGTGTTGGGGCATAAGTGCCGGCTTGGGAAAAAATTTGGGCACCTGCCGCATGGCGCTCCGCCATGGCCTCCAAATCTTCTTCCATCATTTGGCGGATAAATTCGGGTGATTGACCGTCGATCACCATTTTCATGCCGTATTTTAGGAAGGGATCCTCTACTGTTTCCACATGGTCTTCGAGGGCCAGCAGGCCTTCGCGCCGGGCAATATTGGCCCAATCCTTAAACTGGGGAATCAGCTCCTGAACAGTGGGCAGTTTCTGCTGGCTAAAAATAATGCGAAACAGGGCAGGGATCCGCTTCAATTCGCTGGAAGGGAAAGCGATGGTAATTGAAGCAACCGTGCCTACGAAAATAATAATAATAGCAGCCGAGTTGATTAGAACCCCAAGGTTCGTTCCTTTGGCCATCATCCCTAATAGGACTGCAGCAATACCAATGATAATGCCTAGAAATGATGTTTTATCCATTGCCTCGTCATCCCTTTGTCTTTAAAAATTGTTCCTAATCATTATATCGGCAAACCAGAGTAGAGAGTTTAATGTTACTTTAACTTTCCTGGCATGATGGCCTTTTTGTCATTCCGCTTGAACCGTTAACATGTTACAATGATAGCTAATGAATGAAATATCAGTGAAATGCAGGTGTATAAGTGATGTTGACGCGCTGGATAATGAGTGTGCTGAGCACATGGGTCGTGCTCATGGTGATTTCAGGCTACTTTAGTGACTATTTTTTTATCCGTGATATGAAAGTGGCGTTGTTAGCCGCTCTCATTCTCTCTATTATCAATGCCGTGATCCGGCCTGTTCTTGTTTTTTTGACTCTGCCGATCACGATCTTAAGTCTCGGTTTGTTTTTGTTGGTGATCAATGCTTTAACCCTGCTCTTGACCGCGTATCTGGTGGATGGATTTACTATCAGCGGATTTTGGGCCGCCTTTTTCATCGGAATCTTGATCAGCATCTTAAATTACTTGATTCATACCTTAATTCTTAAGCGTTGGAAGTAAGGCGGGGCAAGAGCCGTGGCAGACATCGGCTGGAAGAAAGCGTGTGACCCGTGGGGGACACGCTCTTTTATTTATCTTTTAGTTTAGATGGATGGCCCATGCTCTATATCCATCAGCTTTTCCCAACACATATGTGACCGGTCATTGGCATCTTCTTTCTGCTTTCTCTCTTGTGAACAGATTATGGTAAAATAAAAAAGTGTACGGTTACAGGTTGCAAGCAAAGGGGTTTAGAAGATGGGCCAGTTAAAAGTCAAAAAAATTGTGGATAAGTTCCAGTTGGAAGTTCTTTCGGGCAAGGAATACCTGGACCGGTTGATTACAACCAGTGACTTGTCCCGGCCCGGACTGGAGATGGCAGGGTACTTTACCTATTATCCAGCTGACCGGATTCAAATTTTGGGCAGAACGGAATTATCATTCTTTGAACGGTTGCATCCCCAGGAAAAAGAAGTGCGCATGCTGAAACTTTGTCATGAAAAGACGCCTTGCGTGTGCATCTCCAGGGGGATGGATGCCCCTCCGGAACTGTTAAAAGCTTCAAAGGAAAAAAAGATGCCCGTATTGCGCAGTCAGATGACCACCACACAGCTGATGAGCAAATTAACCCATTTTCTGGAGACTGAGCTTGCACCCCAAACGGCCATGCATGGGGTTTTGGTTGATGTTTACGGCGTAGGGGTGCTGATTACCGGTCAAAGCGGCATCGGTAAAAGTGAAACAGCTCTGGAACTTGTGAAACGGGGACACCGCCTGGTGGCTGATGATGTGGTGGAAATCCGCCAGCCGGAGGAAAATGAGCTGGTTGGTACGGCACCCAAACTCATCCGCCATCTTCTGGAAATCCGAGGTGTGGGCATTATTAATGTCATGACGTTATTTGGGGCGGGGGCTGTGCGTAATTATAAAAAAATCTCCATGGTCTGCCACTTGGAAAACTGGGATAACACCAAACCCTATGACCGTTTGGGGCTGGATGAGCAGAAAATCAAAATTATTGACACATATGTTCCCCAGATTACTATCCCGGTGCGTCCGGGGCGAAACCTGGCTGTCATTGTGGAGGTGGCGGCCATGAACTTCCGCTTGAAACGTATGGGCTTTAACGCCGCTGAACATTTTGCCCACCGTTTGACGGCCGCCATTGAAGAGCATGACGACAAACATGATGATCTGTAGGGAGTGCAAGTAAAGGAGTTGGATTAAACGTGAGTGAGCATTTTGCAGCAGAAGCGATTCAGCCGTTGGACCCTGTCGCCTTTCAGTTGGGGCCGCTCTCGGTGCACTGGTATGGCGTGATCATTGGCTTCGGAGCCTTATTGGGCCTGCTGTGGGCCATCAAAGAGGGCAAGCGGCACGGCATTGTTCCTGATACATTCCTGGATTTAATGGTTTATGGTCTTCCTGTGGCCGTGATTGGGGCCAGAACTTACTATGTTATTTTCCAATGGGATTACTACCGGGAAAACCCGGCTGATATTATTGCCATTTGGAAGGGCGGGCTGGCCATCCATGGCGCCCTGATCGGCGCCGTGCTGGTCGCTATCTGGTTTTCCCGCAAGCGCAACATCTCTTTTTGGAAATTGATGGATATTGTGGCTCCCAGCTTTATTTTGGGGCAAGCGATCGGCCGCTGGGGGAACTTTATGAACCAGGAAGCCCACGGCGGGGTCGTTTCCCGTGAGTTCCTGGAAAGTTTATATTTACCCGAGTTTATTATCAATCAAATGTACATCTACAACCCTGCGCCCGGCGGAGGGCTGGACCCCGGTTTTTATTACCATCATCCCACGTTTTTATATGAGTCTCTCTGGAATTTGCTCGGCTTTGTGGTGCTGATCGGCATTCGCCGCCTGAATATCCGCCAGGGCGAACTGTTTCTCAGCTATTTGATCTGGTACTCAACAGGCCGGTTCTTTATTGAAGGGCTGCGGACGGACAGTTTAATGCTCACTGAATTTTTGCGGGCGGCCCAGGTGATGAGCATCACCTTGATTATTGTGGCTGTGGCGGTGATGATTTTGCGCCGGCAGCTGGGCTGGGCTAAAAATTCATATTGGACACCGGTGGCAGCGCAAACGGTGCAGGAAAAGAAGGGTTCCAAGCGCAAAGGGAAAAGAAAAAAAAGATAAACAACCTAAACGGAGCAGGTTGGCGAAGAGAAGTGAAAGTGAATCTAGAACGCAGGTGATGGGATGAACAGGCTACACACCCTGAAGCAAGGTTTGCGAGTGGGTTTAGAGACAACATGGATTTTGGGCAAAGTGATTTTTCCCGTCACGCTGATCGTGACGGTTTTATCCTATACCCCGGTGATCGACTGGGTGGTCCGCTGGTGCACGCCGGTGATGAGCTGGATCGGTTTGCCCGGCGAAGCGTCCATTCCCTTTGTTCTGGCCAATTTGCTCAATTTGTATGCCGGGATTGGGGCCATTTTAACCCTTGATTTAACGGTCAAAGAAGTGTTCATTTTGGCTGTGATGATGTCGTTTTCCCACAATTTGCTCATTGAATCAGCGGTGGCCAAGAAAGTGGGCGTCAGCATGACAGTGGCTGTTGCGGTCCGCCTGGGCCTGGCTTTTGTCTCCGCCTTTCTGATTCACCTGATCTGGCAGGGAGGGGACCAGCCCGCGCGGTATGGCTTTATACCTGCCCAAGCAGAAGCTGAATTAACCGGCTGGGGGGCGGTGGTCTGGGCGGGTTTGCAGACAGCCGGCATCGGCGTGCTGCAACTGGCGGCAGTGGTGATTCCGCTGATGATCATGATCGAGTGGCTGAAAGCGGTCAATGTGCTAGAGCGGTTCAATGTGTGGATGCGCCCGTTAACCAAGTTGTTAGGGTTGTCCCCCAACACATCCGTCACATTGGGCGCCGGTTTAGTTTTTGGTCTGGCTTTTGGTGCCGGCGTGATTATTCAGCAATTTAAGGAAGAAAATATTTCTAAAAAGGATATGTATCTCTTGTTTATCTTTTTAGTTGCCTGTCACGCCGTGATTGAGGACACCCTGATCTTTGTTCCCCTGGGGATTCCCGTCTGGCCGCTGTTGGTGGCCCGGCTGGTGATTGCTATCCTGCTGACCATGCTCATTGCTTTCATCTGGAACCGCCTGGAGCGGAATAAACAACTGGCATACCGTACTGAAAACGAGGTGCAACATGACGTATAAAACGATTCTTTTTGATCTGGATGGAACCTTCGGAGGGACACATTATGCGTCAAACAGAACGCTACCCGGTTAAGGGGCCCAATTCGTTGTGGCAACTGTATAAAACGGTCTCTTTCTGGAAAGTGGTCAAAAACTTTATCATTATTCAGCTGGCCCGCTACTGTCCGTTGATTCCGGTCAAAAACTGGTTGTACCGCACTTTTTTAAACATGAAGGTGGGAAAACAGACAGCCTTTGCTTTAATGGTGATGGTGGATGTCATGTTTCCGGAAAAAATCAGGGTGGGCAACAATACCATTATTGGCTACAACACCACGATCCTGACCCATGAATATTTAATCAACGAGTATCGTTTGGGCGAGGTGCGCATCGGTTCCAATGTGATGATTGGAGCCAACACCACCATTCTGCCCGGTGTCACGATCGGAGACGGGGCGGTGGTGGCAGCAGGAAGCGTGGTACATAAAGACGTCCCGCCGGGTGCGTTTGCCAGGGGCAATCCTTTACAGATCACAGAGCCTGCGCAACAGAGGCAGGCTGACTCTGGCCAGCAGGGTTAAATGTTCGGTCCGCCCCGCTGTTGACAAGATGAACGCCAAGATTGTCGAGGAAAGAATTAACCTATTGACCGGACGGCAAAGGCGTGATAGACTCAAACACATATACCCCAATACTTTAGTTTGCTACCAAGTTAAAGTGCTTCGAAAGCGGAACTTGTTAAGTTGGAGTGATCAAGGTGTCGAAACCTTTTGTCTTTGAGAAACCGCTGGGTATGCGCGATGTATTGCCTGATCTGGTCAAGCAAAAACAGCAAGTGGTCCAAACCATTCAGCGCGTCTTTGAACGTTGGGGATATGCCCAAATTGAAACCCCGACGTTAGAATACTTTGATACAGTGGGTGGGGTCAGTCCCACGATTGAGAAAAAGATGTTTAAACTCCTGGACCGCTCGGGGCGAACCTTAGTCCTGCGCCCTGATTTCACGGCGCCTATTGCCCGGGTCGTGTCCTCTATTTTAAAAGAAGAACCTTTTCCTATCCGCCTGTCTTACCAGGGGCATGTCTATCGGGCGCAGGAGAAGGAAGCAGGGCGGAATGCCGAATTTCCCGAGGTGGGCATTGAACTGATCGGGGAAGAGGCGCCGGATGCTGATGCGGAGGTCATCGCCTTGGCCATTGAAGCGGTACAAGCGGTGGAGATCCCCTCCTTTAAACTGGCTATCGGCCATATTGGTTTGTTGAATGCTTTATTTGCCGAAGTGATGGACGAAGCACGGGCCAAAACGCTCAGGGCCTGTCTCCATCAAAAAGATTATGTGGGTTACCGCACACAGGTGGAGAAGGGGCCGTTTACGGATGGGGAAAAAGCCTTGCTCCTTTCTCTGCTGTACTGGCGGGGAGATATGATACAACTCCAGCAGGCGAAAGAAGCGGTCAGCGGAACAAAGGTGAAACAGGCCTTCCATGAACTGGAGGAGCTGTGGACTTGCCTGGAACTATACGGCGTCACCAGTCATCTTCTGTTTGACTTAAGCCTGCTGAGCCACAGGGCCTACTATACAGGTGTGTTCTTTGAAATCTATGCCAGCGGGCTCGGTTTTCCGTTGGGCAGCGGCGGCCGCTATGACCACCTGGTGGGCCAGTTTGGCCGTCCCGCACCGGCAACCGGTTTTACCCTAAAGGTGGACCGGATCATCGAGACGAGCCGTCTTTCTCTTCCGGCACAACCCCGGCGGGTGCTGATCACCTATACTTCCCGCGAGCGGGAGCAAGCGGTGCACCTGGCCCGTGAGCGCCGGCAAAAAGGGGAACAGGTTACCCTGCACCGTTTGGCGGAGGACAGTGGAGAGCTTAAGGAGGCTGCCAGACGCTTTGATGAGTGGGTCCGCCTGGAACAGGGAGGTGGGGCGGTATGACCGGGATGCTGCGTATTGCCATGCCCAAAGGACGGATCTTGGAAGAGGCGGTAGAATTATTTCGCCAGGCGGGATATCCCTTACCCCGGGACTTAGACGATTCCCGCAAATTGATCGTGGAGGCTAAAGAGGCCAACATGTCCTTTATTCTGGCCAAACCGTCCGATGTCCCCACTTATGTGGAGTACGGAACGGCCGATGTGGGGGTTGTGGGCAAAGATGTGCTTTTGGAAGAAGAGCGGGATGTGTATGAACTGCTGGATTTAAACATTAGTCATTGCCATCTGGCTATTGCCGCCCTGCCTGATTGGCAGCCGGTGATGTATCCTAAGGTGGCCACCAAGTATCCCCGTCTGGCCAGCCAGTACTTTCGGGAGAAGGGGCAGCAAGTAGAAGTGATTAAATTGAATGGTTCCATTGAGCTGGCTCCCATTGTCGGCCTGGCTGACCGGATTGTGGATATTGTCTCAACAGGGCGGACACTCAGAGAGAATGGGCTGGTGGAGCTGGAAAAAATGATGGATATCACTTCCCGGTTGATTGCCAACCGGGTTAGCTACCGGATGAAGAATGCCCAGATTGAAGAATTGATCAGACGTCTGGAACGGGTTGTGAAGGGAGAAGGAGTGCGATGAAAATCATCGACCGCTTTGATGTGAACAGACTGCGCCGCAGCATTGACACGGGCACCGAACAACAGCGGCAGGCGGTAGTGGACATTATCAGGCAGGTGAAACAAGAGGGAGATGAAGCTTTATTCCGCCTCACGGAAAGATTTGACGGTGCCCGCCTCGATCAGCTGGAAGTGACCCGGCAAGAATTTGAAGAGGCCTACCGGGAAGTGGAGAAGGATGTCATCGCCTCCCTTGAGGCAGCGATCGCCAACATCCGCCG
Source organism: Caldalkalibacillus thermarum (assembly GCF_014644735.1). Taxonomy (NCBI): domain Bacteria; kingdom Bacillati; phylum Bacillota; class Bacilli; order Caryophanales; family Bacillaceae; genus Caldalkalibacillus; species Caldalkalibacillus thermarum. The sequence continues at coordinate 15,918 of NZ_BMKZ01000023.1, forward strand.
TTTCCATGAACAACAAAGGCGTTCTTCCTGGATGTTGACACAGGAAGATGGCACTGTACTCGGGCAATTGATCCGCCCCTTGGAACGTGTGGGGGCTTATGTCCCTGGAGGAACAGCTGCCTACCCCTCTTCCGTGTTGATGACCGTCATTCCCGCCCAAGTGGCTGGTGTGAAAGAGATTGTGATCACCACCCCGCCCTCCAGTGAGGGAAAAGTATCTTCAGGTGTGCTGGTAGCAGCTGACCTGTTGGGAATTGAGAAGGTGTACAAAGTGGGAGGAGCTCAGGCCATTGCCGCCCTTGCTTATGGCACGGAATCCATTGCGCCTGTAGATAAGATCGTCGGGCCGGGCAATATCTATGTGGCCCTGGCCAAACGGGAAGTGTTTGGCATCACCGGCATTGATATGCTGGCCGGCCCCAGCGATATTCTGGTGTTGGCTGACGAAGAACAGAATCCCGTCTATGTGGCGGCCGATCTTTTATCCCAAGCGGAGCATGATCCCCTGGCCTGTGCCATCTGCGTGACTCCGTCCCGCCGTTTGGCCCAGGCGGTGCAGGATGAGGTAAACAGACAGCTGGAAACGCTGCCCCGGGCTGAGATCGCCCGTGCGGCAATGGAAGGACAGGGGGCCATCTACGTTACAAAGGATTTGGATGAGGCTGTTGACGTGGTCAATGCCCTGGCTCCAGAGCATTTGCAGTTGATGGTGAAGGAGCCTTATGCGCTCTTGGGCAAGATTAAGCATGCCGGTGCCATTTTTCTGGGGACTTACAGTTCCGAACCGGTTGGGGATTATTTTGCCGGCCCCAACCACGTTTTGCCCACCAACGGCACGGCCCGCTTTTCTTCCCCGCTCAGCGTGGATGATTTTGTGAAGAAAAGCAGCCTGATTCACTATAGCGAACACGCCTTCAGGCGCGATCAAGACCATGTGATCCGCCTGGCTCAGTATGAGGGGCTGGATGCCCATGCCAGGGCCATTGACTATCGCCGGGAAGGAGAGGAAGGTAAATGAGTTCAGGATCCCAACAACGGCAAGCTTCACTCAGACGCACCACTACTGAGACGGATATTACCCTCTCCTTCACCATTGATGGGGAAGGGATGAGCAACATCCAGACCGGTGTCCCTTTCATGGATCACATGCTGGACCTGTTTGCCAAGCATGGTTTGTTTGACCTGGAGGTGAAGGCTAAGGGAGACATTGAAATAGACGCCCATCATACGGTGGAGGACGTGGGCATTTGCCTGGGGCAGGCGCTGAAGGAAGCATTAGGAGACAAGCAGGGCATCAAACGCTATGGCCAGGCGCTTGTGCCCATGGATGAGTCCCTGGCCCAAGTGGCCATTGATTTAAGCAACCGTCCCCATCTGGAATTCAGGGCCCAGTTTCCCCAGGCCCAGGTGGGCCGCTTTGATACCGAACTGGTGCATGAGTTTTTGTGGAAACTGGCTCTGGAAGCGCGCATGAATCTCCATGTCATCTTGCACTACGGTTCTAATACCCATCATATGATCGAAGCCATTTTCAAAGCGCTGGGACGGGCTTTGGACGAGGCGACCCGCCTGGATCCGCGGGTCAAAGGAATCCCTTCGACGAAAGGAATGCTGTAACATGCTGGCCGTTATCGACTATGGAATGGGCAATTTGCACAGTGTGTCGAAAGCTTTGGAACGGATCGGCTATGACTATAAGGTGACCAGTGACAAGGAAGATCTCCAGCAAGCGGACGGCCTGATCTTACCGGGTGTGGGGGCTTTTCCTGATGCCATGAAAGAACTTCAGCGGTTGGGATTGGACTCTGCCATTTGTCATCTGGTACAGGAAGGGAAGCCCTTGCTGGGCATCTGTTTAGGGATGCAGCTGTTGTTTGAAGAGAGTGAAGAAGGCGGCATCCATAAGGGCCTGTCTTTGTTGAAGGGGCGTGTCTGCCGCTTTCCAGGAAAAACGGCACAAGGCGAACGGTATAAGGTGCCGCATATGGGCTGGAACCGCTTAAAGCTGCATCAGCCGGATCATCCGGTCTTGGAGGGTGTGAAGGGCGGTTATACCTATTTTGTCCACTCCTATTATGTGACGGAGCTGGCGGAAGAGGATCTCATCGCTTCGGCGCTCTACTTTGAGCGGGTGCCGGCCATTGTGGGCCGGGCCAATGTGCTGGGCACGCAGTTTCATCCAGAAAAAAGCGGGCCGACAGGGATGGCGCTCCTCGTCAATTTTTGCCGCTTGTGCACAGGGGTGAAAGCAGGATGAACAATAATCTCTCAGCAGACACCTTACAGCCCATCCACTCACCGGTTCCACAGAAGTTTACCTTATACCCGGCCATTGATATCCGCGGTGGTCAATGTGTGCGCCTCTTAAAAGGGGATTATCATCAGGAGACGGTGTACGGTTCTCCCCTGGAGATGGCCGCCAAGTGGGTGGAACAGGGGGCCGAGTGGCTGCATGTGGTCGATTTGGACGGGGCGAAGGCTGGTGAGCCACGCAACCAGGACCTCATTTTGGATATCGCCCGCTCCCACAATGTGACGGTGCAAGTGGGTGGCGGAATCCGTTCCATGGCCCAGGTGGAGATGTACTTAAAGGGCGGCATCCAGCGCGTGATTCTGGGCACGTCGGCCATTAAAAACCCCCAGTTTGTGTATGAAGCTCTGGCTGCTTTTGGCAAACGGATTGTCATTGGCCTTGATGCCCGGGATGGATATGTGGCCACCGAAGGATGGCTGGAATCGTCCGCCACTAAAGCAGAAGAAGTGGCCCTGCGCCTGGTTGACCAAGGCGCTCAAACCTTTATTTTTACCGATATCAGCAAGGACGGCACCTTATCCGGCCCCAATGTGGAAGCGACTGTCCGTTTAGCCCGGACGTCCGGGGCAGAAGTGATTGCCTCCGGAGGCATCTCTAGCCTCGATGATTTGCGCACTCTAGAGGCGCAAGCTGAACATGGTGTGGCTGGCGCGATTATTGGCAAGGCCTTGTATCAGGGGGTTTTCACGCTTCAAGAAGCGTTGCAAGCCGTCAGAGGAGCATAAACATTTGGCTGACAGATGGAGCAGGAGAAGATGCTGGAAGGCAAAGGGGGAGGGTACATGTTAACGAAGCGGATCATCCCTTGTTTGGACGTTAAGGACGGCCGGGTGGTGAAAGGGGTGCAGTTTAAAGGATTGCGGGATGCGGGGGATCCTGTGGAGCTGGCCCGTTTTTACGATCAGGAAGGGGCCGATGAACTGGTTTTTCTGGATATTTCCGCTTCCCATGAAGGACGCCAAACCATGGTGGATGTGGTAGAGAAAACGGCAGCTACGATCTCTATTCCTTTTACTGTGGGTGGCGGCATCAACAGCCTGGAAGATATGAAACGCATTCTCCGGGCGGGGGCGGATAAGGTTTCTGTCAATACGGCTGCTTTGAACAACCCGTCCTTGATTAAGCAAGGGGCCGATTTTTTTGGTTCGCAATGCATTGTGGTGGCGATTGATGCCAAGTGGGATGAAGAGGCCGGCGATTGGTATGTGTATACCCACGGCGGCCGTAACCGGGTGGACAAAACGGCCTTGGACTGGGCCAAGGAAGCGGAACAGCTTGGCGCCGGAGAGATTCTGTTGACCAGCATGGATGCTGACGGTGAAAAAACGGGGTTTAACATCGCCCTGACCAGACATATTTCCGAGCAAGTGGGCATTCCTGTCATTGCTTCAGGTGGAGCCGGTTCCAAGGATCATTTTTACCCGGTGTTCCGTGAAGGAAAAGCAGATGCGGCCCTTGCAGCGTCTATTTTTCACTTTAAGGAGACGACGATCGCCGAGGTGAAAGAAGCATTACAGCAAAAAGGGGTTGAGGTGAGATGGCCGTTAATCTAGATGAGCTTAGATTTAATGAGCAGGGCCTTATTCCGGCCATCGTGCAAGATGCCCAGAGCAAAACGGTTTTGATGATGGCCTATATGAACCGGGAAGCCTTGGAGCGAACCATCGCCACCGGGGAAACATGGTTTTGGAGCCGTTCCCGGCAGGAACTGTGGCATAAGGGAGCGACATCAGGCCACAAACAAAAAGTGAAAGAGCTGTATGTTGACTGTGATCAGGATACGCTCCTAATTATGGTGGAACCGGCAGGCCCTGCCTGCCACCGGGGAACCTATTCCTGTTTTGACCAGGTTGGGCTGGAAGGGGATGGTTTCCTATCAGGGCAGCCCGAAACCTCCCTGTCATCCAACAAGGTGCAGGGTGACCAGCAACCGGACAAGCTGGATTATACCATTCTGACCCGGCTGATTGAAACGATTGCCCAGCGGGATGCCGAGCGTCCAGAGGGTGCTTATACTACGTATCTGTTTGAAAAAGGGCTGGATAAAATCCTGAAAAAAGTAGGGGAAGAGGCCAGTGAAGTGATCATCGCTGCCAAAAACAGGAATTCGGAAGAGCTGCGCAACGAAATGGCAGATTTATTCTATCATCTGTTGGTCCTGTTACGGGAACAGCAGCTTGGCTTGGACCGGGTGCTGGAGGTTTTAAAAGCACGGCATGGAAAGTAAAAGCAACCTGGCGTTGGTGGAAACCACCAGCGCTTTTTTTGTCACTTAAAACAGTATTCAGGGAGGAAATAACGAGGGCAGAACCATTGCTTTCCAAGCGCATATGATTAAACCACTGTCAGTGGCAAAACGATCCGCCAAATTCAATGTATTCATTCGGCGTATTAGTTTCAAAATCAGCAGACGGTTCGATGTGGACAGTCATCATTACAGCCAAATATAAACTAAGGGCAACCAACAATCCGCTGGCCAGAGACATGGCCACAGATTTCAGACGCAGTCCCAACACCGTACTCACTGCAAAAATCAGGGCAACGGTTACAAAGAAGAGGGACCACCAGCTAAACATCACTGAGATTTGACCAGGATCTATGGCATCTTGGTGAAACCAACCGAATAAGGGAGACGCACCGGTAAACTGAAATGTCCGGGCAACCTCTTCGTGTGGTGGCGCTTGCTCGGTCAGGTAAGCCGTCACGGCAAAAACACCGAGGGCCAGCCCGCTTTCAGCCCTTAGCCAGCGCTGCGGCCCAAGGGAGGGAGTGGTATTCAGCCGGCGGCGCAAGAGAAAGCCGTTGATTAGGCCAAACAACAACACAGGAACAATAAGAACATGTTTGATCAAGAGCATCTGGCCATAGGGCAGGATAAGGGATTGAGTGAAATAGGGTGTAATAAAGGACATCATGGTGACACCGGTGATGATGATGATCAGCACACAGCTGACCGCCAGCGGTGTAAACCAAGCGAGAAACGGAAGCCACTGAGTGTCTCTGGGCGTAAACCAGACCACTATAAACAGGGTTCCGATCCACAGGCTGATTGCCAGAACATGAAAGGATTGGGCCAGAAAGCCCAGCATGCCCTCGACTGACGAAGGATGACTGGCCCAGCCCTGGACAAAAACCACGCCAAGCATCAGCAAGAAAGCCATGTAGCGCAGGAGCTTGTGCTGCTCCATCAACCTTGAAAAATAAAGTGAAGCCAGCCCGCCTAAAAGCAGCAGAATTACCAGCCAGGCCTTGCCCATTTCAAAGGAAAACAGGATGTTGTGCAAAATGGGCCAGAACGGTCCGCCCGTTTCTTGAGCCACATAGCGGGCTAAGGAAACAATGGGAATTAATAAGGTTAAGGCCAGCAAAGGGATGGATGTGCCTATAACCCAGCGCGGAACGTGGATGGCCGGCTTCCGTGCTGAGGGAATCAGGCTAAGTAGTGTATATCCCATTAAAGTGGCTAAGCAAAGGTAAAAGACCCCTTTGCTGATGATGACCGTCATGAGCGTTTCCTCCACAGCACATAGGCCAGTCCGGCGATGACAATGACCACCAGTATCAGTCCCAGCCAGGGAAGAAGCGTGTCTTCTTCAGCTGTTTCCGTGGGTAACGCTTGATTTTCCTGAGGGGCTTCCTCATCCGGAGCAACGGGTTCATCTGCTCCAGGTGCTTCGATTGCTTCATTTGTCTCAGTTGTGTCAGGCTCGTCTAGAGCAGTCCCGTCTTCAGGGGCCCCTGCCAGCTCAGCCTCGACCGAAAAGCTAAAAGAACCGTTAGTGATGTGGCCGTCCTCACTGACAATTTCCCAGTTAACCGTGTAGCGGCCGTTATCCAAGGGGGAAGACAAGAAGGCCGTCACTTCTCTGCCTTCATGCTGTAGCTCGTCTATATGGATCGTGTGATTAGCTTCCGTCATCAGCTCCAGCTTAATGACGTCTTGAACCTGGGAGTCAAAAGTTAAGACAATGGATTCTATGCTTTCTCTCACTGTTTCTCCATCGGCGGGAGCCGAACTTTTTAAAAGGGTATGAGCGTTGACAGAAAATCCAAAGCTGAGTAAACATCCGCACAGGGTCAGCATCAGGGCCAACCGTAAGCAGCTGTTCAGGCTGCATCGTTTACTGGGAACATCTTTAAACATCATGTGCACTCCTTCATAAGTGAATCAGTATACCTTAACTGTAGCAAATCCGACTAAACAAATCAATTTGTTAACTTTTAACCTGGTCTGCATTGGCACTGGCGTTCTGGCTGGACTGATTGAGAGCACGCATCTGGTTAAGTGAATTTTCCATTTGGGCTGTGGTTTTTTCGGCTCCCTCAGCGATCTCACCGTTGGTTCGGGCAATGGACTGGATCGTTTTTGTTGTTTCCTCGGTTGAGGCCAACAATTGCTGGCTGCTGGCCGAAACCGTTTCTGCGGCGGAAGCCACATCACGCACCATGTTGCCGATCCCTTCCAAAAGCTGGTTGGTATGTTGAGCCAAAATTCCGATTTCGTCATTTGTGTTCACTTCAATGCGTTTGGTCAGATCGCCACCTTGGTCTGTATAAAGGCGGCTAATTCCTGGCGGATCTGGTCCATGTACTGGCGGCCGCTGTCCAGGTTGATGCGGTTTAAGGCCTGTTCCAGACTGCGTCCTTGCCTTGCTTCAATATGAGGACGAACAGCCCACTCCAGCCAGACTTGAACAAGATGATTGATCTGTTCCAGTTGTTTCATCTGTTCCGGATGGTCACTGACATCAGCCTGGAGCCGCTCGAAGATGTGATCGATGGTCTGTGCAGCGTTTTCGTAAGGTTCTAAATAGCTTTCGTTGCCAGTCAGAAGGTAACCCCGTTCCCCTGTTTCGATGTCTACCAACAGTTTTTCCAGCGTGAGGGCGTTGGTGATCAAGTGAAAATCATGGTCCAGGATCTGTTCGATTTCTGCCTGGGTTCGGTTTAAAAAATAAAAGGCGCTCACGGCTAACAGTATCATGACCACAATTGCGATGCTGAACGAAAAGTACAATTTTGCTTTAATGGATTGAAACAAACCCCTTTTTTACGAGGCTTATATCGGGATAAGGGCCTCTTGAACTATTAAAAGGAAATCATTTATGCTATACTTTTAGCAAACAGTTTTGTATTTGGGGGATACTATGTCAAAAACCAATCAGACTCACAAGCAGAACAACATCATTGCTGTACCGTTTGACGCTGATTTCTTCTTTGAACGCGGCTTGCGTCACATGAATCGTTCCAATTTTCAGCGCGCGTTAAAGTATTTTCAACGTTGTGTCCAATGTGATCCCCATCAACCCAAGTACATGATTCACCTTGCGGCAGTTTATGCGGAACTGGAACAGTATGAACAAAGCAACCACTGGCTGTTCAAAGTGATTAATGAAGTGGATAAAGACATACATGAGTGCTACTATTACTTGGCCAACAATTTTGCCCATATGGGGGAGATGGAACAGGCGGAGCATTATGTGCTCAAGTATCTTAAACAGGATCCGGATGGTGTCTACAGCGAGGAAGCGGAAGAATTGTTGGACTACATTTGCTTTGAGCTGGAAAGGGCACCAAAAGAGTTGGATGAAGAATACCGGATGATTGAGCAGCATGAACAGGCACGCCTCTGTTTGGAGCAGGGAAGGTTTGTGGAAGCGGCAAAAATTTTGGAAGAGATGGTGGAGACTTACCCCTCTTTTCTTGCCGCCCGCAATAATCTGGCCCTGTCCTACTATTATCTGGGCAAATGGGACAAAGCACTGGCTGTGATTGACAACATTTTAGAAGAGGAACCTTGCAATCTGCATGCCCTCTGCAATTTAGCCGTTTTTTTAACCCATCAGGATGAACATGAACGGGCTCAAACCATCATTAACGGCCTAAAAAAGGTGCTGCCCATTCATCCTGACCACCATTACAAGCTGGCCACAACGTTAGGGATTCTAGGTGAAGATGAGCGGGCTTATGAGCTGTTTACCATTCTTTCCCGCCGGGGCTTGCAGGATGAGGTGATTTTATATCACTATCTGGCTGTGGCTGCTTTCAACACCAAGCGCTGGGAGACGGCCGAGGCGGCTTGGAAAAAGGTTCAAAAATTGGATCCCCAGGGGGAAGTGGCCGACTATTATTTGGAGTTGCTGAAACGTCCTGAAGTAAAACACAACGGGCGGAGGCTGCCTTATCATTACCAGTTGCCTTATGCTGAGCAGTGGCGGAAAAATAAATGGTTTGCTAACGGCCGTCTGCCCCAATCAGTCATGAACGACCCCGTGATTCGCTCGTCTATTTTTTGGGCTTTGAAACATGGGGATGTGAAAACAAAAATTCAGGTCATCCAATCGCTTCCTTTGTTCGCTGACCAGGAAGTGGAAAAAGCGCTAAAAGCTTTGCTGCAAGATCCTCAAGAGACCGAATACCTTAAAGCGCTGGCTTTGTTTGTGTTGCGCCAAATGGGCGTGGCCATTGAAGAGGAGGAAACAGAAGCCATACACTGGATAGGCCACTGGTGTAAAGTGATCGACTGTCTCGATGAGCATATGGCCTGCCTGGGCAATGAGCGGTATTTACAAGAGGCTTATTTGGTCTGGATGCACTTTTTGCGGCTCAGCTATCCCCGCCTGCCAGTGATCAGGAAGCCGGAAGCCTGGGCGGCGGCGGTGGAGTATGTGGTTATGTCCATGAACAATCATCGCTGTTTGAAAAAAGAGATGGCACATAAATACGGAGTTTCGGTTTCCGCCCTGTCCCGCAATGTGGAAGTGTTGCAAGAGAGCATTTCTTTAGACATAGTCAGCAAAAAAGATTAAGCTAATATTAGGGTTACGAAGCGCTCAGCTAGCGGCAAACGCCAACAACCAGACAGAGGAGTGTTGATGCTATGAGTGAGGAACAGCTTTATGATGTGATTATCGTCGGAGCCGGACCAGCAGGTATGACCGCTGCTGTCTACACGTCCCGTGCTAACATGAGCACCCTGCTTTTAGAGCGGGGCCAGCCAGGAGGCCAGATGGCCAATACGGAGGATATAGAAAATTATCCGGGATACGATCATATTTTGGGGCCGGAATTGTCCATGAAAATGTTTGAACATGCGCAGAAGTTTGGGGCTAAATATGAATATGGCCATGTGACGCGCATAGAAGACGGGGATCCGTACAAGAAAGTGATTGTAGGGGACAAAACCTACCAGGCCAAAGCAGTGATTGTGGCGACGGGAACCCAGTACCGCAAACTGGGGGTTCCTGGTGAAGACCGCCTGACTGGCCGCGGCGTTTCCTGGTGTGCCGTGTGTGACGGAGCCTTTTTTAAAGACAAGGAGCTGGTGGTTGTAGGCGGCGGTGATTCTGCTGTTGAGGAAGGGCATTTTCTGACTAAATTCGCCCGTAAAGTCACGATCGTACACCGGCGGGATAAACTGAGAGCCCAGCCTATTTTGCAGCAACGCGCTTTTGATAATGATAAAATTGATTTTATCTGGAACCATACAGTGGAAGAAATCCTGGGCGAAGATAAAGTGTCCGCTGTGCGCCTGAAACATACCCAGACTGGGGAAGAGCGGGAGTTTCCTTGTGACGGGGTGTTCATTTATATCGGCATGGATCCCATTACCGATGTGGTCAAAGATTTAGGCATTCTTAATGAAGACGGCTATATTGTGACGGATGAACAGATGAGAACCAAGGTAGACGGCATATTTGCCGCCGGTGATGTGAGAGAAAAGACGCTGCGCCAAATTGTCACTGCCACCGGCGACGGTTCCATTGCCGCTATGAGTGCCCAGCATTATGTGGAAGAGCTGAATGAGCGCTTGAAAGCGGCTAACCGGGCCTGAAGCCAGGCAGGAAAAAGGGCGGGGAAAACCTGACTAAAACTGTAACAGATTTTTTACCTGTTTGTAATATAGATGTAATAAAAGGGGGATATACTAAGTAACGTAATGACCCCCTTTTAATATAGATTCTCCTTTCCAGGCACAGGTCCACCCTGTGCCATCTTTTTTTGTCTCGACATTTTGCCTCTATCGTTGGCTTTTGGGGCCATTGGTGATATGCTTTAATATGGTACACTATACATAGGAGTGACACATGGGTGCAACGCGTGACCAATTGTATCTTAATTGACCGAGAGAGAGACGAAGTCCTTCTGTTGCAAAAACCCCGCCGCGGATGGTGGGTTGCGCCAGGCGGGAAAATGGAAAGCGGAGAAACCATCCGCGAAGCAGTTATTCGCGAGTTTAAAGAAGAAACAGGGATTACCTTGATCGATCCTGTTTTAAAAGGTGTGTTTACCATTCTCATTGAAGAGGACGGACAGCGTGTAGATGAATGGATGATGTTTACCTTTGTCTGTGATCAGTATAAGGGCGAAGCGCTTAAACACTCTCCCGAGGGCCGGCTCGCTTGGCAGCCTCGTCATGAAGTAGCCCGTTTGCCTAAAGCGAAGGGGGATCAAGTTTATTTTGAGCACATTTTAGAACAACGAGAGAGCGGACTGCTGATTCTGAAGTTTCGTTACACCCCTGACTATACGTTGATTTCCTATGAGTAGGAGGCAGGCAAAATGCAGCCCAAAACAATCGAATTAATTATTATTACAGGGATGTCCGGGGCAGGAAAAACGGTAGCGGTTCAGGCCTTGGAAGACCTAGGCTACTTTTGTGTCGATAACTTGCCGCCGGTGTTGCTGCCTAAGTTTCTGGAACTGATTGGACAGTCAGCTTCCACGATGAATCACGTGGCACTGGTCATGGACCTCAGGGGGCGCGAATTTTTTGATGATTTGCTTCAGGCTCTGGACCAGATGGAGATTAACGATCATTTTAAATATCAAATTTTGTTCCTGGATGCCAGTGATGAGGTGCTGGTCAAACGCTACAAGGAGACGCGGCGCCGGCACCCCCTTGCCCCTGACGGGTTGCCGCTGGAAGGGATCAAGCAGGAGCGGGAGCTGTTGAAGGAACTGAAAGGGCGTGCCCAGCAAATTATAGATACTTCCGCTTTAAAACCGGCTCAATTGCGTAAAAAAATTGTGCAGCGCTTCTCCAAGGGCAGCCATGCCTTCACGGTGAATGTGATGTCCTTTGGTTTCAAATACGGCATTCCGATCGATGCCGACTTGGTTTTTGATGTCCGCTTCCTGCCCAATCCCCATTACATTGAGGAGATGCGCGCCAAGACCGGGCTGGACGAGGAAGTGTCTCATTACGTTCTGAAATGGAACGAAACACAAGAATTTATGCATAAATTAATAGAGTTACTTTCTTTTTTGCTCCCCCACTACCAGCGGGAAGGGAAAAGCCAGCTGGTCATCGCCATCGGCTGCACCGGAGGGAAGCACCGTTCAGTCGCACTGGCTGAGCATATTCGTGACCATTTTGCCGGTGATTACCACATCCAGGTGACCCACCGGGATATTGACAAATCTTAAACGAGGTGTGCCATGAATCGAGCAAAGGGACAAAAGAAAAGGGTGGTGGCCATCGGAGGAGGAACCGGGCTGTCTACAATCTTGCGCGGGTTAAAGAAAGCGGATATTGATTTAACCGCGATCGTCACCGTCGCTGATGACGGGGGAAGCTCGGGGATTTTGCGGGAAGAAATGAAGATGCCGCCTCCCGGGGACATACGCAATGTGCTGGTGGCTCTCGCCGAGCGGGAGCCGCTCTTACAGCAAATTTTTCAACACCGGTTTAAAAACGGCAACCACCTGGCCGGACATAGCTTGGGTAATCTGATTATTGCCGCCATGCAGGAGATTACGGGTGATTTTGTCACCGCCGTTAAAACCTTAAGCCGCGTTTTTGCTGTCAGGGGAACCGTGCTGCCGGCGGCCAACCAAAGCATCCGCCTGCGGGCAGAAATGGCGGATGGAACCGTGGTGATTGGAGAGTCCAATATACCGAAAGCAAAGAAAAAAATTGCCCGCCTGTCACTGATTCCCGAGGATATTGAAGCGCTGCCGGAAGCAGTTGAAGCGGTGGAACAGGCCGACCTGATTGTAATTGGGCCAGGGAGTTTGTATACCAGTGTCTTACCCAATCTCTTGGTGCCCGGTATCCAGGAGGGCATTAAAAACAGCCAAGCCCAAGTGATCTATATTTGCAATGTGATGACCCAGCCTGGGGAAACAGACGGATACACAGTGGAAGATCACATCAGCGCTATTTATGAACATATCGGTCAGCCCATTTTTCATAAAGTGGTGGTCAATGTCGGCCATATACCGCCTGCTGTTCTCAAAAAGTATGAGCAAGAACAAGCTTACCCCGTTGTGTACCAGCCGGGAAGCCTGGATGCGTTCAACATTGAGGTTATTGAAGATTGCCTGTTTATGGTCAATGATTATTTAAGGCATGATGCCCAGAAAGTTACAGAGATCGTTCTCCGTTGCTTACATGGGAGCTCCCGAAAGAGGTGAACCGTCATGTCTTTTGCGTCGTTAACCAAAAAGGAATTAACCAGTTTAGAAGTAAAAGACTGTTGCCTAAAGGCGGAACTGGCCGCGCTGATCCGGATGAACGGCTCCCTTTCCCTCTCCGCCGGACGGGTGCTGGTGGATGTGAGCACTGAAAACGCAGCCATTGCCCGGCGCATTTACAGCGCTTTGAAAAAACTGTTCCAAGTTTCACCTGAGCTGTTGGTGCGCAAAAAGATGCGTTTGAAAAAGAACAACGTTTATATTGTCCGCTTAACCGCCGGGGCCAGAGACATCTTGGAAGCATTAGAGATTATTTCCCCCAGTTTTGAAATGAAGCGCACCATCTCCCCTGCCTTGGTGCAAAAAACGTGCTGCAAACGCTCCTACCTAAGGGGGGCGTTTATGGCTGGGGGCTCTGTCAATCATCCTGAATCCTCCTCCTATCATCTGGAGATCTTTACAAGTTATGAGGAACACGGCCAGGCCTTAGTCGACTTGTGCCGCCACTTTAAGCTATATCCCAAACTGATCGAGCGGAAAAAGGGATTTGTGATGTATTTAAAAGAGGGGGAAAAGATCACCGAATTTCTTAACATTATCGGTGCCCATCAAGCTTTGTTCCAGTTTGAGGATGCCCGTATTGTTAAGGATATGCGCAATTCCGTTAACCGGTTGGTCAACTGTGAGACGGCCAATCTGAATAAAACCGTGGCGGCAGCCATGCGCCAGATTGAGAACATTCAGCTGATTGATGAAAAGATTGGCTTGGATAACTTACCTGACAAGCTGAAAGAAATCGCCCTGGTTCGCCTAGAACACCCCGATGTCAACCTGAAGGAACTGGGCGAGCTTCTGCCCAGCGGCAAGGTATCCAAGTCCGGGATCAATCACCGCCTGCGCAAGCTGGAAGAAATCGCTTCAAAATTAAGATCAGGCAGGGTATAATAATTAAAAATATGCATGGTATAGAATGACAAATGAGGGAGGAAGGTTCATGATTCACCAAACGGTAGAGGTGAAATTAAAAACGGGATTGCAAGCCCGCCCGGCCGCACTGTTTGTGCAAGAGGCGAATCGTTATGCTGCTGACATTTATGTAGAAAAAGACAACAAGAAAGTGAATGCCAAAAGCATTATGGGCATTATGAGCTTAGCCGTTGCCAAAGGCACCAACATTACCCTTTCAGCTGAAGGACATGACGCAGAGGAAGCGATTGCGGCCCTGACCCGCTTTGTTTCCAAGGAAGAGTAACTAAAAGCAAACAAGTAAGAACCCCGGTGGTGCCCCACAGCTTGAGCCAGCGCAATAAATAAAAAGAGTGATAGCTGTTTAAAGCCATCACTCTTTTTGTGTACAACATTTTTATGATGTAACATAAGTGAAACAGAATATGATGGAGAACAGATTACTATTTTATAATAGATGGATGGCACTGGCGCTTGGCCGTCTTCGCTGCTGGACCTATTTTTCTGGGGTGCGGGTAATCACTTCGTCGATCAGACCATAGGCTTTCGCTTCTTCAGCAGACATGAAGTGATCACGGTCTGTATCCCGTTCAATGCGCTCCAGAGGTTGCCCGGTCCGCTCGGCCAAGATTTTGTTCAGTCTATCCCGCATTTTTAAAATGCGTTTAGCATGAATCTCAATATCTGAGGCTTGCCCCTGTGTGCCTCCCAATGGCTGGTGAATCATCACTTCTGAGTTGGGCAGGGCAAAACGCTTGCCTTTTTCACCGGCCGCCAGGAGGAATGCTCCCATGGAAGCAGCCAATCCGATACAGATGGTGCTCACTTTTGGCTTAATGTATTGCATGGTATCGTAAATGGCCATTCCGGCTGTGATGGAACCTCCCGGGCTGTTAATGTACAGGGAAATGTCTTTTTCTGGATCTTCCGCAGCCAGAAACAACAACTGGGCGACAACAGCATTGGCCACCTGGTCATCGATAGGTGTCCCCAAGAAAATAATCCGGTCCTTTAACAAGCGCGAATAAATATCGTAGGCGCGTTCACCGCGATTGGTTTGTTCAATCACTGTGGGGATGAGTGGCATGGATGAAAGCCTCCTTTTCAGTCTGTTGATCATGTGTTACGCTATTATCATACTATAAAAGGTCAAAAAAGGTCAAATAAAAAACTCATCTTTTAGGTTTTGGCTGTGACCAAATCAAGCAAAAGGCGTAATTCATCACTAAAAAAATTTGCTTAGTGGATAGCACCCATAGAAGGTGGATATCACCCATAGAAAGGATGACAGCCCAATGAACCTGGAACAGGAACGCTATCAGCGCTGGATCAATGCTCCTGGTCTAGATCCCGCCCTGCGGAAGGAACTCGAAGCCATCAAGGACCAGCCTGCTGAAATCACCGAGCGTTTTTATACCCACTTGTCCTTCGGCACAGGAGGGATGCGCGGTGAAATTGGCGCCGGAACCAACCGCATGAACATCTATACCATTCGTAAGGCCACTTTAGGATTGGCACACTATTTACATAACCGAAAACGAGGGGATTTAAATCCAGAACAGAGCAATAACATGTCGCCGTCCAAACAGAACAAAGATGATCTGCAGGTGGTGATCGCCTACGATTGCCGCCATCAGTCGGACCGCTTTGCCTTAGAAGCGGCCTTGACACTGGCCCGCCAAGGGATCAAAGCCTACCTTTTTCCTGCCTTGGCCCCCACTCCCCAGCTGTCCTTTGCTGTACGCCGTTTGCAGGCTGATGCGGGGATTATGATCACAGCCAGCCATAATCCTCCTGAATATAATGGCTATAAGGTTTACGGGCCGGACGGGGCCCAGCTGAATGTGCAGGATGCAGAACAGCTTATGCGTGAGATCGGCCGGGTGGAGGATGAACTGTCCATTGAGGTCCTGAGGCAAGAGGAGGCGATAGACCAGGGACTCTTGGTCTATCTGGACGAACAAATTGACAGGGAGTATGTACGCTATGTGACTTCCCTTTCTCTTCGGCCGGAGATCATTAAACAGATGGGCGACCAATTTAAGATTGTGTTTACGCCACTGCACGGCGCGGCAACCAAACCGGTGCAGGCTGTGTTGAGGGAAGCCGGCTTTAGACAGGTGTATATGGTGGAAGAGCAAGTGACGCCTGATCCTGACTTCTCCACCGTGGCTTCGCCCAATCCGGAGGAGCATGAAGCTTTTACACTGGCCATTGAGAAAGCCCGGGCGGTGGATGCCGATCTGATTATGGGCACCGATCCTGATGCCGACCGCATGGGCCTCGTAGTCCGCGATGACCAGGGGGTCTACCGCGTGTTGACCGGCAACCAGACCGGCGCCCTCTTGTTGTACTATATTTTGACCCAAAAACAGGCCCAGGGCACGCTGGCGCCCAATCATACCATCTGCAAAACCATCGTCACCTCCGAGCTGGGGCGGGTCATTGGCCGTGACTTTGGCTTGGAGACCATTGACACGCTGACAGGCTTTAAATTTATTGGTGAAAAAATCAAACAGTTTAAAGCAGCTGGTGACCGGCAGTTTCTGTTTGGCTATGAAGAAAGCTACGGCTATCTGATCGGGGATGAAGTGCGGGACAAAGATGCGGTTCAGGCTGTGCTCTTGGCCGCAGAGATGGGAGCGTACTATAAAGCCAGAGGCTTGACTTTGTATGAGGCGTTGCTTGACCTGTATGAACAATACGGCTATTATCGTGAAGATCTGATCTCGGTAACATTAAAAGGACGGGAAGGACTGCAGCAGATCAAACAAACAATGGCCATGCTCCGTGAACATCCTCCCCATACATTGGCCGGCCAGCCGGTGGCAGTGTTTGAGGATTATCAGACCCAAGTGCGCCATGACCTGGTTCAGGACAAACAGGAACCGCTTCATCTTCCCGCTTCCAACGTGCTTAAATTTATCCTGCAGGATGAGACATGGGTGTGTGTCCGCCCATCAGGAACGGAGCCAAAGTTAAAGCTGTACATCGGGGTTAAAGGAGAATCCCTTGACGAAGCGGAAAGCAAACTGCAAGCTGTAAAAAAGGCGCTGAAGGAACTGGTATCCCTTTAATTGCTCGTCTGATGGGGTGAACGGCGCTCAAAACCGCCCGTCTTAGCCCGGGCGGTTTACTTCACCTCTTCCGTTTGCACTTGCTCCTCATAAGCAATGAGGACGATGTTTTCCCCAGTTTGTTGCCGCATCTCTTCTTCAAAGGCCTTCAATTTCTCTAAAAGCTGGGGCGGCAGGTCAGCAGGAGGATACTGACGGTGTTCCATCAAACTTCACTTCCTTTCCCTGTAGCCGGCACACTTTTAGTGTGTATTCCTAAACTTGTTTTTATCACCGTTCTTTATCTTCGGTTAAAAAGTCCCAAAAATAGACACTTGCCAAACCATCAAATCTAGCGTATAATTAGTGTTGCCTGTCAAACGAAGCGCTAGAGCATGCTTATCTTGAAATCGTGCACCCGTAGCTCAGCTGGATAGAGCGGTGGCCTCCGGAGCCACGTCTTGCGGGGGTTCGAGTCCCTCCGGGTGCACCATGTTCACTTACACCATGTTCACTTATCTGAACGGCATCCATTCCAAGTCTCTTACATAGTATTTATTTAAGATCATCCACCTCCTGCAGCCACTGGGCGGACAGGAGGTTATTTTTTTCTGTATTTTTATACAGTAAAATCCGAATAATATGAAAAAACAGGCATAAGACAGGAGTGGATTGCCTTAAAATAGGTGTAAGCGTTTTATTTGATTTATAGTACAATAGGATTTAGGAAGAGAATCGTATGGGGGGATCAGACCATGGACGTGGGCTTTCGCTTGGTTCAGGAACAACAATTGAAACTAGCCATGACACCTGAATTGAGGCAGGCAATCACGCTCCTTCAGTATCCTGCGTTGGACCTGATTCCTTATTTGCAGGAGCAAGCCCAAAAAAACCCTTTGCTTGAAATTGAAGAGCCTGATCTCGTCAAAAGTTTGATTCGGCCTGATAAACCCCCGCGCAAGTGGGAGGAGGAAGAGGGAGATTACTCTACAGAATACGCGGCCGCTAACGATGAATATGTGAACCCCATCGATTACTATGCTGAAAAAGAAATCACTTTACAGCAGTACGTCCTAGAACAGATTCATTATTTGCAATTATCAGAAGAAGAGAAGCAAGTGCTCATCTTCATGGTGGGGAATCTTGATGAAAATGGCTACCTTGATGCGGACTATGAACGAATAGCTTCCGTTGCCAACTGCTCCCGGGAAACATGGGACAACTGTTTGGTTTTGTTGCAACAGCTGGAACCTTATGGTGTCGGTGCCCGTAACTTGGAAGAGTGCCTGCTCATTCAGCTCCGTCACAGCCCGTATCACGGAGATCAGTTGTGCCAGGCGCTGATCAAAAATCATTTGGCCGATATAGCCGCCAAACGGTATTCCCGGTTGGCCAGGAAGTTCAACACCACCGTGGAGGAGATTAAGCAGCGGGTAGAGTGGATTAAATCGTTCTCCCCCAAGCCGGGCAGCGTCTTTTTATCCCAGAAACCCAAATATATCGTGCCTGATGTTTTTGTGGAGTGTTTGCCTGACGGACGATTTGTGTTTCAGGTGAATGACAGCGTGTTGCCCCGCATCCATTTTAACCGGGAGTATGCCTTGATGTTAGCTGAAAACAGGCAAGCCAAAAAGTTTTTGGAACAAAAAGTAAAGGAATATGAATGGCTGAAACGGGGCATCGAGCAGCGAAAGAAAACCATACTGCATGTCACCCAGGTCATTGTCGAACGGCAAAAAGCGTTTTTTGACCAAGGGGA
Organism: Caldalkalibacillus thermarum; assembly: GCF_014644735.1. Taxonomy (NCBI): domain Bacteria; kingdom Bacillati; phylum Bacillota; class Bacilli; order Caryophanales; family Bacillaceae; genus Caldalkalibacillus; species Caldalkalibacillus thermarum. The sequence continues at coordinate 34,432 of NZ_BMKZ01000023.1, forward strand.
GGCAGGGTTAAAACCCTTGACGCTCAAGGAAGTGGCTCAGGAACTGGGGATGCATGAATCAACTATTTCCAGGGCAACGAATCAAAAGTATATGCAAACCCCGCGGGGGTTATATGAATTGAAGTTCTTTTTTACCCAAGGGGTTGCCAAGCAGAATGGGGAATTAACCTCGGATGCCCAAATTAAGGAGATGATCAAACAACTCATTGCGGCTGAGAATAAACGCAAGCCATTATCTGATCAAAAAATCGCCCAGCATCTGCAAGCCAAAGGAATTTCCATTGCCCGGCGGACCGTGGCCAAATACCGGGATGAACTGGGTATTCTCTCTTCCAGCCGGCGTAAAGAAGTGTAGCATCAAAACTGATGTCCCCTTGACGGGATGTCAGTTTTTATTAATGGTTGGGAGTTTATTAAGAGCTGTGGCCGTAAACGGAAGCGGGATATACATATTCAGTTTAGACTTGCCCATAATAAATTTAAATCGTGTAAGCGAATCAAACCAGAGTTTTTAACAGGAGGACAGACCAATGAGACATTTAAAAATCAAGAGACTGGTGATAGGCTTGTTAAGCCTTGTTTGTTTGGGGATGGCTTCTCCCACTGGGGTTGTACTGAAAGGTCAGCTGGCTGCCGCCCAGCAAGGCTTACCCCCATCTAAAACGGTCACGATAGAGATCGAAGGCATAAAAGAGGAGATGACCCTTTATCTCCATGAAGCCAAACAGCTGGGTTTTTACACCTATCTTCCGCAGGATATGGCCGCTGAAAACAAATGGAAGGCCATGCTAGCCTATTTTAAGCCGGGCGGGCACAAGATGTACAAGGCCAAACTGGAGATATTGACACGGGATGAGATTGAATCGGTGGAGGAAATGGCAGAATTTATCCAAGGCCAGCTGGCGGAGAAGGGGTTTACAGTAGAGCCTTCACAGGCAAGGCGGTTTGGATTCTCAGCACAGGAGTTTAGGCTTTCCAAAGATAATCTGACGGGCAAGGTATCCATCTTTGAGTACAACCAGCGCGTGTTTGCTTTGATTTATCATTATCCGCCTGAGTATGGAGATGGTTTTGAAACCCGGATGGAGATCATATTGGATGAACTCGTGTGGTATGAATCAGGATACAAGTAATCACAGTGGCTGACAAGAATAAGAAATGGGATTCATTATATAACCCAGCAGCCTGAACCCATTGGCCAGCTGGGTTTTAATCGTCCATTTTAATCTTTTTTATATGGCACAATAGGCTTGCAATTAATCCATATCTTGCTATAATGAACTTAGAATAAATTTTTTTGCCTTGATTGGGACAAAATATGTCACACAGGGGCATAAAATGTCCCGGATGTATGAGGGGTGATTCAACCCTGAAAAAATGGTTAGAGTTGCAACAAAAGCTGGTGCCTGATCTATTGGAAGTACTCAAAAGGCGCCATCGCATCCTTAAAGTGATCCATTCCCTGCAGCCGATTGGCCGTCGCACCTTATCCCAAATGGTCGGTTTAACCGAGCGGGTCGTGCGGCGGGAAACGGACTTTCTTAAGGAACAGGGGCTGCTTACTTTTTCTTCGGTAGGCATGAACATGACAGAAGAGGGCAGCTATGTCGTCCGAGAGATGGAAGACGTGATCCGGGAATGGTTTGGCCTTAATCAGCTTGAGCACCAGCTGGAAAAACAACTTGGTTTGAACAAGGTTATCGTTGTGGCTGGTAATAGTTTGACCCAGCCGTGGGTGAAAAATGATTTGGGCCGGTCAGCGGTGCAGCAATTGAAACAGTGGGCTGAGCCTAACTCTGTTGTTTCTGTTGCCGGAGGCACGACCATGGAGGCTGTGGCCCAAGCGATGACCCCTCATCCGGTGTTGCGCACGTTGTTGTACGTGCCTGCCAGAGGGGGACTGGGTGAAAAAGTGGAGTATCAGGCTAACACCATTTGCTCAGAAATGGCCTCCCGCTCAGGCGGGCAGTACCGTCTCTTGCATGTGCCTGATCAGCTAAGCAAAGAAGCTTATGCCTCTCTTTTGGAAGACGAGCAGATTAAGGAGCTCATCAGAATTATCCGCTCAGCCCGCATCGTTGTTCACGGTATTGGAGAGGCTAACACTATGGCTACCAGGCGCAAAGCAAGCCCTCAAATGTTGGCCAAACTGAAAGAACGCCAGGCTGTAGCCGAAGCGTTTGGTTATTATTTTGACCGGGACGGCAACATCGTTTATAAGATTCAAACCGTCGGCTTAAGGCTGGAAGATATCAAACAGGCTGACCATATTATTGCCGTTGCCGGCGGGGAAGATAAAGCAGAGGCCATTCTGGCCTTCCTTAAGCATGGCGTGCATGATTGCCTTATTACCGATGAGGGGGCAGCACGGCAAATGCTTCAGTATATCTAATCACCACTTTAGTTAAATGGGCATTTTTATATAAATTTCACAAACCACAAATGAAAATAATTTGGTTAGAGGAGGAATCATCATGGCAACAAAAGTAGGTATTAACGGTTTTGGGCGTATCGGCCGCAATGTTTTCCGCGCGGCACTGAACAATCCCAATGTGGAAGTGGTGGCTGTCAATGATCTGACAGACGCCAAAATGCTGGCTCACCTGTTGAAGTATGACAGCGTACACGGGCGTTTAAATGCGGAAGTGGAGCATACTGAAGATGCGTTGATTGTCAACGGAAAAACCATTAAAGTCTTGTCTGAACGCGATCCGGCCAATCTTCCCTGGGACGAGCTCGGCGTAGAAGTGGTTGTGGAAAGTACAGGACGTTTTACGGCCAAAGCGGACGCTTCCAAGCACCTGCAAGCAGGAGCCAAAAAAGTGATTATCTCTGCGCCGTCCAAGGACGCTGATTTTGATGTGGTGATGGGCGTTAACGAAGAGAAGTATGATCCCGCCAAGCATCACGTGATTTCCAACGCTTCCTGCACTACCAACTGTCTGGCTCCGGTGATCAAGGTTCTGCATGAAACCTATGGCGTGCGCCGCGGCATGATGACCACCGTGCACGCCTACACCAATGACCAGCAAATCCTGGACTTGCCGCATAAGGACTACCGGCGTGCCCGCGCTGCTGCCCAAAATATTATCCCCACGACCACCGGTGCAGCTAAAGCTGTAGCCCTGGTCTTGCCTGAATTGAAAGGCAAGCTGAACGGCTTTGCCATGCGCGTGCCCACGGCTAACGTGTCCGTAGTTGATCTGGTAGCAGAACTGGAGAAGAACGTGACTGCTGAAGAGGTAAACGCCACCTTGAAGCAGGCGGCTGAGGGGCCGTTAAAAGGCATTATGGCTTATTCTGAAGAGCCGCTGGTGTCTTCCGACTATAACGGGGATCCCCATTCCTCCACAATCGATGCCTTGTCTACCATGGTGATTGAAGACAACATGGTCAAAGTGGTGGCCTGGTACGACAATGAATGGGGCTACTCCAACCGTGTGGTGGATTTAGTTGAATACATTGCTGGTAAAGGTCTATAATTTGGATAGTGTGTCTTGAACAGCAAAGAGGAGAATGACCGTTCTCCTCTTTCGCATACATAATGCTGTGCGGTGTAAGGAGGGTACATCATGGCCAAAAAAAGTGTGCGAGATATTGAGGTGAAAGGCAAGCGCGTTCTCTGCCGCGTTGACTTTAACGTGCCCTTGGACGGGGAGAGGATCACCGATGATACCCGCATCAGGGCTGCCTTGCCCACCATCAAGTACCTGCTTGAGCAGGGGGCCATTGTTATTCTGGCTTCCCATCTGGGACGGCCCAAAGGGCAAGTGAAAGAGGAACTGCGTCTGGACCCTGTGGCCAAACGTTTGGCCGATCTGTTAGGCAAAGAGGTTTATAAAGCAGACGAGGCCATCGGACCAGAGGTCGAACAGCAAATTGCCAAACTCGAGCCGGGCGAAGTGCTGCTTCTGGAAAATGTGCGCTTTTACCCGGGCGAGGAAAAGAACGATCCCGAGTTTGCCAAGCAGCTGGCTAAATTAGCCGATGTCTACGTCAATGATGCCTTTGGGGCTGCTCACCGCGCCCATGCTTCCACGGAAGGCGTGGCTCACCACCTGCCAGCCGTAGCCGGTTTTCTGCTGGAAAAAGAGCTGGATATCTTAGGCAGTGCTTTGGAAAAACCGGAGCGTCCGTTTACGGCTATTATCGGCGGGGCCAAGGTGAAAGATAAAATAGGCGTCATCGAAAACCTGCTGACCAAAGTGGACAATCTCTTGATTGGCGGGGGCCTGGCATATACGTTTATCAGAGCACAGGGCTATTCAGTCGGGAAATCCCTGCTGGAAGAAGATAAAATTGAACTGGCCAAATCACTGATTGAAAAAGCGAAAGCCAACAACGTCAACTTCCTGATGCCCGTCGATTGCGTGGTGGCTGACCGTTTTGCCGAAGATGCCAACACCCAAGTGGTGGCGATTGACAGCATTCCGGACGACTGGGAAGCGTTGGATATCGGACCGCAAACCAGAGAACGTTACCGCAACATCATTTTGGAGTCCAACCTGGTGATCTGGAACGGGCCGATGGGCGTGTTTGAAATGGAACCCTTTGCCCATGGAACCAACGCTATTGCCACTGCACTGGCCGATTGCCAAGGGACCACCATCATTGGCGGAGGAGATTCTGCAGCGGCCATTGAACAAGCCGGAATGGCTGAGGCGATGACCCATATCTCCACTGGAGGAGGGGCCTCTCTGGAGTTTATGGAAGGTAAAATATTGCCGGGTGTCGCTGCTTTGGAGGACCGTTAAGGACGAGATGAGCAAGGAGGGAAACCATGCGCAAGCCGATTATTGCCGGCAACTGGAAAATGCATAAAACAGTCGCTGAAGCTCTGGCCTTTGCCCGGGCCATCGAAGACAAGCTTCCTGATCCTGAACAGGTGGAAGCTGTTATTTGCGCGCCGTTTGTCACTTTGCCTGCACTGGTCGAATGGGCCAAAGGCAAACCGGTGGGTATTGGCGCCCAAAACATGCATTTTGAAGAACAGGGCGCCTTTACCGGAGAAATCAGCCCGGTGATGTTAAAGGAGCTGGGCGTTCAGTATGTGATTCTGGGGCATTCAGAACGCCGCCAGTACTTTAACGAAACGTGCGAAAGCGTCAATCTGAAAACCCACGCAGCCCACAAGCACGGTCTGATTCCCATCATTTGTGTGGGTGAAACCTATGAAGAGCGGGAAGAGGGACAAACGAAAGAAGTGGTTCGCAGCCAGGTGATCAAAGCGCTCAACAATTTGACAGCTGAACAGGTCAAACGTTCGGTCATTGCTTATGAACCTGTATGGGCCATTGGTACGGGCCAAACCCCGACGGCTGAAGAAGCAGGCGATGTGATCGCCTATATCCGCCAGGTCGTGGCTGAACAATTCTCCCCGGACGTCGCCGATGCGATTCGCATCCAATACGGCGGAAGCGTCAAGCCGGACAACATCGGCCAATTTATGCAACAAGCTGATATTGACGGGGCATTGGTTGGCGGCGCCAGTTTGAAACCCGATGCCTTCTTAGCTTTATTGGAGGGATAGCAACATGACAAGACCCAAACCAGTCGCCTTAATCATTCTGGACGGTTTTGCCCTCAGGGAAGAGACTCACGGCAATGCCATTGCCCAGGCTCACACGCCCAATTTTGACCGCTACTGGGAGAGCTATCCCCACACCACACTGAAAGCTTCGGGTGAAGCCGTGGGGTTGCCTGAAGGGCAGATGGGCAATTCAGAAGTGGGGCATTTAAACATTGGAGCCGGGCGGATTGTGTATCAGGATTTAACCCGGGTGAACAAGGCCATCAAGGAAGGCGACTTTTTTGAAAATGACGTTTTCCTGCAAGCGATGCGCCATGTGAAAGAGAAGGGAACGGCCCTGCATTTGTACGGCTTGGTGTCTGACGGGGGCGTGCACAGCCATATTGAGCACCTGTTTGCCCTGTTGGAACTGGCCAAGAAAGAACAAGTGGACAAGGTGTATGTCCATGCCTTTTTGGATGGCCGGGACGTGGCTCCTGACAGTGCCAAGGGGTACATTGAACAGCTGCTGGCCAAGATGGATGAGCTGGGGGTTGGCCAGCTGGCCACCATTCAGGGCCGTTATTATGCCATGGACCGCGACCGGCGCTGGGACCGGACGGAGAAAGCGTACCGGGCCATGGTATACGGGGAAGGGCCCCGCTACCGGGATCCCATTCAAGCCATTGTGGAATCCTATGAAAAAAGTATCTATGATGAGTTTGTGGAGCCAACTGTGATCGTGGATGACCAGGATCAGCCGGTGGGCCAGATCCGCTCGGAAGACGCCGTGATTTTCTTCAACTTCAGACCTGACCGGGCCATTCAGATTTCCCAGGCGTTTACCAACAAGGACTTCCGCGGCTTTGACCGGGGGGAGAAGTTTCCCAAGGATTTGTTCTATGTCTGCTTAACCCATTTCAGTGAAACGGTGGACGGTTATGTGGCTTACCGCCCGGTTAATTTGGATAACACTTTGGGTGAAGTGCTCACCCAAAACGGTTTGAAACAACTGCGCATCGCCGAAACGGAAAAATATCCGCACGTCACCTTCTTCTTCAGCGGCGGCCGGGAACAGAAATTTGACGGAGAAAAACGGGTGTTGATTGACTCACCCAAAGTGGCCACCTATGACCTCAAGCCGGAAATGAGCGCCTATGAAGTGACCGATGCCGTTTTAGCTGAGATCAACTCCGATGAACATGACGTGATCATCCTCAACTTTGCCAACCCGGATATGGTGGGCCATTCCGGCAAACTGGAGCCGACCATTAAAGCCGTCGAAGCGGTGGATGAATGTTTGGGCAAAGTGGTGGATGCTGTGCTGGCCAAAGGCGGTATTGCCGTAATCACAGCAGACCATGGTAACGCAGACATGATCCTGGATGCAAATGATAACCCTCATACGGCTCATACCACCAACCCGGTGCCGTTTATTATCACCAAAGCAGGATTGCAGTTGAGGGATGACGGCATTTTAGCCGATATTGCCCCCACCGTGCTGGATCTGTTGAACTTGGACCAGCCCAAGGAAATGACTGGCCGGACCTTAATAAAAAAATAAAAACCGTTGGACAAACGGTGTGCTAGAAAAGTAAACTGATTTATCTGTTAAGTATCCTGACCAAACATGAGATGCTTTCTGTCTAGAAAAAACATATGAAGGAGATGACCAACATGTCCCTGATCAGTGAAATATACGCCCGTCAAGTGTTGGATTCCCGCGGCAATCCAACGGTTGAAGTGGAAGTGTATCTTGAGTCTGGTGCTTTCGGACGGGCCATTGTGCCTTCCGGTGCTTCCACCGGTGCCCATGAAGCCGTCGAGCTGCGCGACAATGACAAAGGCCGTTACCTGGGCAAAGGTGTCTTAAAAGCCGTTGAAAATGTGAATGAAGTGATCGCCCCTAAACTGATCGGCATGGATGCCACCAACCAAGTGGCCATTGACCGCTTGATGATTGAACTGGACGGCACCCCCAACAAAGGCAAGCTGGGCGCGAATGCCATTCTGGGTGTATCCATGGCTGTGGCCCATGCTGCTGCCAATGAGGTTGGCCTGCCCTTGTACCAGTACTTGGGCGGCTTCAATGCCAAAACCTTGCCGGTGCCGATGATGAACATTCTAAACGGCGGTAAACATGCTGACAACAACGTGGACTTCCAGGAGTTCATGATTATGCCCGTTGGCGCTGAAAACTTTGCTGAAGCCCTGCGCATGGGCACGGAGATTTTCCACAATCTGAAGAAAGTGTTGCAGGATAAAGGCTTAAACACTGCTGTGGGCGACGAGGGCGGCTTTGCGCCTAACCTGAAGTCCAACGAAGAAGCCATCCAAACCATTATTGCCGCCATTGAAAAAGCCGGTTACCGCCCCGGTGAAGATGTGTACCTGGCTCTTGATGTGGCCTCTACAGAGATCTACAAAGACGGCAAATATGAGCTGGCCGGGGAAGGGGTCTCCTACACCGCCGATGAAATGATCAGCTTCTACAAGGAGTTAGTGGACAAGTATCCCATCATCTCCATTGAGGACGGACTGGCCGAAGATGATTGGGAATCCTGGGCCAAGCTGACGGCTGCGATTGGCGACAAAGTACAGTTGGTGGGAGACGACCTGTTTGTCACTAACACCGAGCGCTTGAAGCGCGGCATTGACAACAATACAGGCAACTCCATTCTGGTTAAAGTGAACCAGATCGGCACGCTGACGGAAACTTTTGAGGCAGTTGAAATGGCCAAGCGGGCCGGTTATACAGCTGTCATTTCCCACCGCTCTGGTGAAACGGAAGACACCACCATCGCTGACATTGCTGTAGCTACCAATGCCGGCCAAATCAAAACCGGGGCTCCGTCCCGCACTGACCGTGTGGCCAAATACAACCAGCTCTTGCGCATTGCCGATGAGCTGGATATCACCGGCCATTATGCCGGTAAAGCTGCCTTTTACAATTTGCAGCGTTAAGCGGCTCCTCAGTCCGGTCGGGGATGCAGGATTTTGTGAAAACGGTTGGCCCCGCTCTGTTTAATGTTCACTTCCGCTTGCACCTGAACCGAGTTTGGGTTGACGGTTAACCGGCCTTCTTTGGCCAGACGTTTCCACAGTTGGGGATCCTGGCGGTACACATGATAAGCAAGATCCAAGAGATCGGCGTCCAGTTCGAGGCCCTTGGCATAAGTGGTTTCGATCTGGCTCTCTATGGCCTGGGCAGCCAAACGGTTCACTTCCTCCAGGCCCAGGTCTTGCTTCATTTCCAACACTTGTCCCTGTGCGGTCACTTTGACCTTGAAGCGGATTTGCTCTCCCTTCACCTCTGGCTGGACCCGGACTTTTGGCCGCATAATGATCAGGGTGGCCACAATGGTGTCCCCCTTGCGGATGTTGAGGGGAGCGCGCACGGTGGAAGGCTGCAGCCAGCGGATGCCCACAATGTCTTCCTCCAGCAGAAATCCCTTAAACTGCTTGTCCTGCAGGATGCCGATGCCATTTAGGAGCAGGGTGGTAAATGTGCCCTGATCATCGGTCCAGCGGTTTTTGACCGTGCCGATATAAGGGATGATGACGGCCTTGCCGGGCTCATTAAAATGGGAGATAAAGCGGTGCAGCCGGATGGGACTCACCCGGGCGCTTTGTTCATAGATGGCATCCGGATCAGACAACAGTCCAAAAATGGTGCTGAAAGGCAAAGCCGGCGGCGTGGTCATGATCTCCCCCAGCGGTTCTTTAGTCACATAAACATATACCGTGCGCCGCACCTCGTTATAACGCCCCAATACTTCGAGCACATCGGCGTACAGGTTTTGTTGCAAAGCCCGTTCGCTGAAAATAATGGCCGACAAATGACCCCAGTAGATCCGCCGTTGGGCATAGGTATACAAATCATGAAAGGCGCTGGTCACCGTGCTGCCTTTGCCCATGATCACTTTTTGCTCCGCTTCTTTGGCTGTGCGTTGCCCCCCTTCCGGAATGGGCATGGAGGCAAAGTTGATATTCTCCACATAGACCACTGTCCGGCCGTCTTGTTCATCCACATCGATGCCCATCACCAGTGCATACTGCATGTACTCCATCTCCTTGGCATCCCAGCATCCCCCCAGCAGCACCAGCGCGAGCAGGACGGACAATGCCCTGATACGGGCAGCACCTGCCGGATGCGACACAGCATTCACCGCTTTCGGTCCGGGTCCCCAGGATCAAGCAGATCCGGCCGGTGCTTCAGTTTTTGGGGGGAGGGATGGATCGCCGCTTGAATGAAATCTGGCCAGCGGACAGGAGCCAAGGGTGCCATATATGGAATGCCAAAGGAGCGCAGGTGGCAAACATAGATCAGGATCAGGAAGGCTGATCCCAAAAAGCCGAACATGCCCAAGAGTGCTGAGAAGATGAGGTTGAAGTAGCGCAAAATACTGACCGTACCGGCCAGTGACTGATTGGACAGGGTGAACGTGGCCACGGCAGAGCTGGCGATAATCACCACCAGTGAAGGATTTGTCAGGCCGGCGCGAATGGCGGCATCCCCGATAATAATGCCACCAACTACGGCCAGTACCTGGCCAATGGCTAAGGGCAGGCGTAAACCCGCTTCCCGGAACAGTTCAAACAAAAAGGTCAGCACCAGTGCCTCCAAAGGGGAGGGAAGTGGTACCCCTTCCCTGGCCTGGGCGATATTGCCCAGCAGAATTAAGGGCAACTGATCCTGATGGTAAGTGGTCAGGGCGACCCAAAAGCCGGGCAAAAAGACGGCGATGGACATGGCCGCCAGGCGCAACAATCGTTCCATGGAATTGTAAGCCCAGGCATATTCCGCATCTTCGGCATTCTTCATAATCAACAAGAGCTGGGCCGGGGCAATCAGCGCGGTGGGCACCCCGTCCATCAGCAGGGCAAAGCGCCCGCGGACCAAGGCGTCCGCCACAAAATCAGGACGTCCTGAATAGTGAAACAGGGGGAACAGCCGATAGGGGCTGTCCGTCAACAACTCTTCCAGTTGATTGGAAGAAAACAGGCCATCCACCTGAATCTGCTCCAGCCGTGCTTTGATTTGCTGAATGACCGCAGGAGGCACAATGTCCGCCATATATAACAGCGCTACCCGTGTCTTGCTGCGCTGGCCCAGGACATACTGTTCATGATGAAGAATGGCCGTGCGCAGGCGCTTGCGGATCAGGGCCACATTGACATCCAAATCTTCAATCAGGCCGTCGCGCGGACCGCGGATTGAAATTTCCGTTGTTGTATCTTCGGGCTGCCGCTGGGGCCGCTGGGCAATGTCAACGGCCAAGGTGAACCGGGTTGCATCAAAATGAAGAATAAGCTGGCCCATAAACAGCTTGTCCACCACCTCCTCCATGTTTGAAAGCGGGGTCAACGTGGTGTAGGGCCAATGGCGCAACAAAAGTGCAGGATCAAAACGGTTTCTGGCTGATGCCGACACAAGACGGTTCAATTGGGGCCAAACCTCATCGTTCAGCCGTTTCAGATCCACCATGCCGCGGGCATAGAGCAACAGCCCTTCCACCGGGGGATCCCCGCCCAGCCGGAACGTTTCTCTGTGCACATCGTGACAGTGTTGAAAAGCGGACAGCAAGGTCTCCCGTGCTATGGCTTGTTCTGCTCCGGTTGGCCGGGGCTTTTGTCTAGGCTGGGATATTGGTTTGCTGCGCCACCAGCGGCGGATATTCATCAGGTTAACACCCTCCTTCGTTTCAGCAGGGCCAGTGCAGTCAGAAATACGGACAAACCGAGCATGGCCAATAAGCTCACAGGGAGATAGGTCCTCTGCAGCAGTTGGACATACTGCATGTCGCTGACCGGCCAATGATTGACAACGGCCATCACTCCAGCCAGGGTCAACAACACCCATCTCCTTTTTTTTCTGTCTGACAGCTGGGTCAGGTCAATGATCAGATAAAAGAGCAAAGAGACGCGGATCAATACGCCGCTGAACCATTGATAAATGGCAAAGAAATCAACATGCTCCACAATACGGCCCAGGGAGAGCAGCGCCCATTGTTCAAAGGCGGGAAAACGCAATGATTGAGACTCAAGGGGACCAAAAGCGGCCAGACTGCCCATTAAGGGTCCCAGACAGAGACCGGTTAAAATCAGGCCCAGCACCAGAAAGGGCCAGTAGCGGATCCGACCTTTGATCCGGTGTTGCAACAGAACGAGTAAAAACACTTCTGCCAGTCCGGCTCCGGAGTAGATCATGCCGTTTAAAACGGGACGGTAGCCGTGTTCAAACACAGGAAACAACAGGCTGTAATCTTTGTTGGGAAAATTGCCTGACATGACGAAAAAACCGAGCAAAACCACAACGGGCAGCAGAATGTTGTTGACCAAGACAATGGTCGTAAGCCCGGTGGACGCCAACAGTACACACAGTCCGATGTACAGCACCGTCAGCACAAGTGGCGGCGTGTTGGTCAGGTAGGTGATGTTGGACCAGTTGATCATGTCCTTGATCGTCACGGCGGCCATGGTAAACAGCATCAGGCCAATGATGAAGATGATGATGGCGGCCGGGACGGCGCCCGCTTGTTGGCGCAGCCACTCGTGGAGATGCTGTTGGCCGGTGTGACGGTTAATCGCCAAAATGACAAACAGCCACAGACTAAAACAAGCAAAGCTAAACAGCACAGACATCCAGGCATCCCGTCCGGCGGCACTTAAGAGCGATGGAATGATCATCACGTGATTAAACAGTCCGATTGAGGTGACAAACAGCAGCACAATATGAAACACATTAATTTTTTCATCCCGTTGCACCATGTTGATCATCCTTTACTCTGGTGTTTGAGCACCGGTTTTGGGCAGAGCTGGCAGAGTTGAAGGCTGCAAGCTGCATTGGCAATGATATACACTGCGTCTTTGTTATAGCATATCCGCTCGGCTATTGATTATGTATTTTTTTTCGTCATTGATAAAAGTTGAGTTTGCCCCACGGACGTTGGTATCATTTGTCTCACAGGAATCAGGTGGAAGTGATAACTTTTGTCTTAAGTCTGTTCAGGATCCCGTGGGTGATGGAAGCAGGATTTTCGGTTCTCACTTTACATGCCTTAGGCGGCATGGTTTATATTCAGCGCTATGAGGTGGAGCATAAGAAGAAGAGAGGTTATTGGCTGACAGGGAGCATCAGCGCTGTAATATTGATCGGGATGATTGGGTTGCTGGTCTGGTCATTTCAGCCCCATACGATTAGTATTGACCAAAAAGAACTGCACATTTCAGGGATATATGGTGTCACCATACCTTTGGAAGAAGTTGAACAAGTGGAACGCTTAGATCGTCTGCCGCCCGTTCAAATGAAGACCAATGGCGTTGCCGCGCGCGGGTTGTTGAAGGGAGATTTCCTGATTGAAGGGTATGGTGCGGTGCGTTTGATTGTCCGTGGTGAACCGTCTCCGGTGTTATATATTGAAACGGAAAAGCGGCGGATCATGCTTAATGGAGATGAAGAACAGCTGGATGAGTGGTACAAGACCTTGCGTGCCCAACTGCAAGTTGGCTAAGAGGAGAGGAAAAATTACAGGTCCCGCCGAAAACGGGTATAGCGTACAGGAATATAAACGTATAAAGCTCCCGGAATATGACCTGGAAATGAGGATAACCTGGGGAGACAAAGACCTTAAAGGACTCAGAAATTGTACCGTTACTTTCGACCCAAGTTCGACAGTTTAGAGCCTATTTTGGGCAAACAAAATTTACAAAATGCTTTTAAATCACGGCAGATTCGGGTGACTATCCAGAAAAACGGCGAGATTTTCATAGGCACACGTTTGTTAAATTTTTACTTTACAATTAGCTATTTATAATATACAATATAGGCATGTACATACGTCGAGTCACTCGGAAAAACAAAGATGGATCAGTCACTGCTTATCTCCAACTTGCTCACAATGNAAGCATTTCGCGATTCCTTTCTCCCGAACAAGCGTTTGAAGCCCGTGAAGCGATTGGAGAAGCAGCCGAATTTTTGTTCCAGTCCTGCAAGCGCTTGGGCGGCGTTTGGATGCTGGATCAGCTCTGGCGCAAATTAGGGATGGATCGGATTCTTCAGCAACTGTTTGCTTCTCGCCATCACCAGCTGGATATCGAACGGCTGATCTTTGCCATGGTGGCCAATCGCGCCCTGGCCCCCTCCAGCAAATTAGCCATGGAAGATTGGGTTCGGGAAGACGTCTACATTCCCGGGCTGTCCCAAGTGGCGAGCCATCAGCTCTATCGAGCGATGGACGAACTGTTGGCTGTTCAGTCTGAGTTGGAGTATCAAGTCTATGGGGCTGTTTCCGACCTGTTGAATCTGGAGGTCGATCTGCTGTACTTTGATACCACTTCCTCTTACTTTGAAGTGGATCCGTCCGAAGCCCCGGAAGAAGATACGTTTCGGAAACAAGGGTTTTCAAAAGATAAACGGCCGGATCTGTTGCAGGTGGTCATCGGCCTTGCCGTGACGCGGACAGGGATCCCCATCCGCTGTTGGGTTTGGCCAGGGAACACGATGGACATGACCGTGATTGAGCAGGTGAAAAAGGACCTGATCGGATGGAAACTGGGCCGTGTCATCAGTGTCATGGACCGCGGTTTCTCGTACGAGGAGAACTTGCGTATGTTGCAACGCGCGGGCGGGCACTATATCGTTGGAGAGAAGATGCGTTCCGGTAAAGCGGCCACCTCAGAAGCGATGAGCACGAGAGGCAGGTACCAACAGGTTCGGGAG
>NZ_BMKZ01000024.1 GCF_014644735.1 Caldalkalibacillus thermarum
GCGCGAAGTGGATCACGGCCTGTCGAGAATATTTTAAAGAGAGAGCCTTCTACTGCATGGACCGTTTTCACTTGGCCAGAGAGATTCGCCGGCTGTGCCGCAAGCATCCCCGGTACCGTCAGATGCAGGAGGCCCTTGAGGCCTATGACAGTCAACGATTATTAACCGAACTGAACAGTGCCGTGGGGACGCTACAAACGGCAGAGCAAGAAGCGCGACTTGAACAGCTGATCCAGCAGATCGAAAAACATCCGCAAGCCGTGGAAGATTACCGGCAATGGCTTCAAGAGCAGGGCATAGACACTACAGGAATGCGGCCCATGGGAAGCGCGGAATCCACCATGCATGTCTTTGCCAAGCGGCTTAAACAGGGGCGCAGTTGGTCAGAAAAAGGGGCACGGGCAATGATGAGAGGTCTTGTAGCCCGTTTAGACAACCTGGGCTTAAAAACCCTGTTTGGGCGGGTGGAAGCATGGCCAACAAGCCGGGAGGAGNAACAGGATAAGAAATGACCAAGAGAGTACCCTCAAACAATGAATCCGCTTACATCCATGATGGGGATAAAAAACTCTGCCCGGAAATACTTGACTCACACTTTTGACCCTCCTTCCTTGAAATTTTTAATATTAACGCGTATTATTAAGGATAGGAGTAGGACATGGGAACGGAGGGAACGAGATTGTCAACCGATATGGCAACACATACGAAAGAAAAAGCCTTGGCTTTACTTAAGCAAGATGCCGAGAAAATTTTAAAGTTAATCTCGGTGCAAATGGATCACTTAACCATGCCCCAGTGTCCTCTGTATGAAGAAGTATTAGACACGCAAATGTTCGGTTTATCACGTGAAATAGATTTTGCCATCCGCCTAGGGCTTATTTCCGAAGAAACCGGAAAGCAGATCCTCTCCGAGCTAGAACAGCGCCTCGCCCAGTTACATGAGGCGTACGAACAGCAAAATGGTAAAGGATTATAATAGGCTAAAGGATCGTGATAGATGGAAAGCGTTGGCTACCTGGGAAGGTAGCTTTTTTGCTTTTTATAGGTTTTAAAGGAATATTTCAGTTTAGGGGACCTATTTGTATTCAGCTGCAAGATTTTGCTAAGATGTAAGGGGAGTGTTTCTGGACTTTTAGCGGAAAGGAGGGATGATAGACAAAATGAGTGGGTCCAAGCAAATTATAGAGCAAACTGAACGTTACGGTGCAAAGAATTATTTGCCGTTACCCATTGTGATTTCCAAAGCAGAGGGTGTATGGATTGAAGATCCGGAGGGCAACAAATATATGGATATGTTAAGTGCCTATTCGGCCTTAAACCAGGGTCACCGTCACCCCAAAATTATTCGGGCTTTAAAAGAACAAGCGGACCGGGTTACCCTTACTTCACGGGCGTTTTATCATGACCGTCTGGGTGAATTTTATGAGAAAATTGTCGCCGTAACCGGAAAAGAGATGGTCTTGCCCATGAATACCGGGGCTGAAGCGGTGGAAACAGCAATCAAAGCGGTTCGGCGCTGGGCTTACCAGGTCAAGCAAGTCCCTGAAAACCAGGCGGAGATCATTGTCTGTGAGGGCAACTTCCACGGGCGAACCATCACAGTGACATCATTCTCTTCCGAAGAAGGATACCGTCGTGGGTTTGGCCCTTTTACACCAGGGTTTAAAATCATCCCTTACGGAGATGCTGAGGCGCTAAGGCGAGCGATTACACCCCGTACGGCAGCTTTCCTGGTGGAACCCATTCAGGGTGAAGCGGGCATTATTATTCCTCCTGAAGGGTATTTGCGGGAGGTTCGCCGTATATGTGATGAGCACAACATCTTGTTTGTAGCCGATGAGATCCAAACAGGTTTTGGCCGGACAGGGAAGATGTTTGCTTGCGACTGGGAGGATGTGAAACCGGACATCTATATTCTGGGCAAGGCACTAGGAGGGGGCGTGTTCCCCATCTCTGCCGTCAGTGCTGACCGGGATGTGCTAGGTGTGTTTGACCCTGGTTCCCATGGTTCTACATTTGGAGGCAATCCCCTTGGCTGTGCTTGTGCCATTGCGGCTTTGGAAGTGATTGAAGAAGAAAATCTTGTTGACCGTTCATTAAAGTTGGGAGCGTATTTGATGTCCAAATTACAGGAACTCCGTAATCCAAAGATCAAAGAAATCCGTGGCAAGGGATTGTTCATTGGCATCGAACTGACCGAGCCGGCCCGTCCCTATTGCGAAGCCCTAAAGGAACAAGGGCTCTTGTGCAAAGAAACCCATGAACATACCATCCGCCTGGCTCCGCCGCTCATTATCAAAGAAGAAGAATTGGATTGGGCTTTTGAGCGCATTAAGGCCGTTTTACAGCCTGCTTAAAAATCACGAAACAAAAAGAGAGGTAGCTCTGCCGGCTATCTCTCTTCTTGTTTTGTGGGGGAAGTGCGGTTAACTTCTTCCGATAACTCCCGAGCTTCTTCAATTAATCCGTTGTCCAACGTCACTTGTCCGCCACCCAGGCCCTCATTAATCATCCGGTCAATATCCACAAAATAGCGGTCACGCCCTTCGTGATCAGGATCATGATTGCGTTTAGCCATGCTTTCACCTCCTGTGTCAGTTCATAGTATGCCAATGTTTGTTAGACTCCATGTGCGAGCATAGGCTAGATTCTTTTTCCTCCAGAAGCATAAAAAGACCATGCCTTGGTTCAAGACATGGTTTCCGAATGGTTTGCTTCTGCTAATGGTTCGGATTGTTGCAGGGAGCGGTAAATGGAGACCGCCTCTTCAATATCCTCCTGGTTAAAGGCGTTGAGGAACTTTTTGGTATCGTTAAAGTACAAGCGCTGGGCATTGACAAAACCGTGATGCTTCATTAAAACCAGCAAAGCGACCAGATGGTAAAAGGGAATGCCTGTCTGTTCAGGATCATAAATCCCTTTTTCTTGCACATATGTATCAAAATAACGTACATAGGTGACAGTTAATGTCCGTTTTTCACCAAGATGATCATAGACCACTTCAGATTCGTTAAATTGGTCTTCCATTGTGGTGGGTAACGCCTTTTCGTATTCAAACCCTGAACATTTATAGATCTTCAACTTTCCACCTCCCTTGGCAAACCCCTGCTCTTTCACATTATACCAAAAAGGCTTTAGAAGAAAAATGGAGGGAATGGTACTTTTGTTTTAAGCAAACCATTAGACGGTGTTTGAACACATTTCAGACTTCAGTGCTCACGTTTCGGACCGCAGGTATGGAAAATTGAGAAAAAATCAATAAAATATATGAATAAGCAAGCGTTTACATTTTATAATAAGATAAATGTTGGCATTTAAAAAAACATTCCATATAGTCTATTCTAATGGTAGACAAACATTTTTATCTTATGTTGAGTATGACAAGGGGAGGAGTGTTGGCTATGAAAACAGAAACGATTGAAGTACAAGGAGCGGGGTTTAACCTTCAGGATTATGAGGAAGCCAGACGCACATTTTCTTGGTCTGATGTGGAAAAAGCGTTTTCCTGGTATGAGACTGGTAAAGTGAATATGGCTTATGAAGCCATTGACCGTCACGCTGAAGGGAAGCGCAGAGACAAGGTAGCCCTGTACTACAGCGATGCCAACAGAGATGAGCAATATACTTTCCAGGAGATGAAGGAAAAGTCAAATCAGGCTGCCAACGTCCTGAAAAAATTAGGTATTCAGAAAGGTGACCGGGTGTTTATTTTCATGCCCCGTTCACCGGAGTTGTATTTCAGCTTGCTTGGGGCCATCAAATTGGGGGCAATTGTTGGGCCGTTATTTGAGGCCTTTATGGAAGGGGCGGTTAGAGACCGTCTGGAAAATGCCGAAGCTGTTGCGCTGGTCACCACACCTGAACTGTTACCCCGTGTGCCGAGTAAAGATTTGCCTGCTTTGAAACACATTGTCCTGGTTGGGGAAAACATTGACCTTGACCAATTTAAACAAGATCATCCGACAGTGACCTTCCATGATTTTCATAAGGAAATGGCTGAAGCGTCCACAGAGTTTGACATCGTCTGGGTGGATAAAGAAGATCCGCTTATTTTACACTATACTTCCGGTTCTACTGGAAAGCCAAAAGGGGTTCTGCATGTACACTACGCCATGCTGCAACACTATCAGACCGGCAAATGGGTGCTTGATTTGAAAGAAGATGATGTTTATTGGTGTACCGCAGACCCGGGCTGGGTGACCGGCACATCATACGGCATCTTTGCCCCTTGGCTCAATGGTGTGACCAATGTCATCCGGGGCGGCCGTTTCAGCCCAGAAGATTGGTATTACACCATTGAAAAATATAAAGTCACAGTCTGGTACAGTGCACCGACCGCTTTCCGCATGCTAATGGGAGCGGGAGAAGCTGTGGCAGAGCGTTATGACCTGTCCTCCCTGCGTCATATTTTAAGCGTGGGTGAACCGCTTAATCCGGAGGTGATCCGCTGGGGGTTACAAGTGTATAAACGGCGGATTCACGATACCTGGTGGATGACGGAAACAGGCGGGATGATGATTTGCAACTATCCGTGCATGGAGATCAGACCCGGTTCCATGGGCAAGCCATTCCCCGGAATTGAAGCAGACATTATTGATGACGAAGGCAATCCGCTGCCACCTTATCAGATGGGCAATCTGGCTATTAAGGCCGGTTGGCCGTCCATGATGAGAAAGATTTGGAAAAATGAAGAGAAATATAATGAGTATTTCCGCATTAAAGGCTGGTACATTTCCGGTGATTCCGCATACAAGGATGAAGACGGTTATTTCTGGTTCCAGGGACGTGTGGATGATGTCATTATGACATCAGGCGAACGTGTTGGTCCATTTGAGGTGGAAAGCAAGCTTGTTGAACATCCTGCTGTGGCAGAAGCAGGAGTGATCGGCAAACCTGACCCTGTCCGGGGTGAGATTATTAAGGCCTTCGTCTCACTAAGAGCAGGTTATGAGCCGTCAGAGGAGCTGAAGGAAGAAATTCGGCAATTTGTCAAAAAGGGCTTGGCTGCCCATGCGGCTCCCCGTGAGATTGAGTTTAGAGATAAATTGCCCAAAACCCGCAGCGGAAAAATTATGCGCCGGGTGCTGAAAGCTTGGGAGCTGGGCTTGCCAACCGGCGACCTGTCCACCATGGAAGATTAAGGCGGTAGGATAAAGATAAGCAATAAAAAAGGGTGCCAATCTGGCATCCTTTTTTGTGAGCTTATGAGGTCTATAAAGCTTATCAGGTTTTGCGCTGCTTTGCCTTGCGCTTCTTCTGCCATTCCCGTTCCCTGATCACATCGCTGCGGTCACGAAGCTTATGTTTATGGATGAGAAATGCATTGTCTGGATCACTGTCTTTTCCCCAGGTTAAGTTTTTCTCCTGGCAAACCTGCCGGCAGTGTTGCAACAACTGGTGATCTGTAATAGGCAAATTAAGGCTTGTATAAGCTTTCCGCTGCTGTACATCATTTAACCGCTCACTGATCTGCTTTAAAAGTGCCGCCGGATCCAGGCCTAGTTTTTGAACAGCTGCTTTTTCCTTGCCTAAAATCTGCCGGGCACTGGCCAGCATTTTGGCTGCGCCATTGAAATTGCCCCGGCGATGATGATACAGTCCCACTGCCAACTGAATCAGCCCGACCCATACTTTTTCCCGGTCAGGCTGGCTTTTCCAATATTCTTCCAATACCTCATGGCACTCAAAGTAGTCCCGGCTGCCATGAAAATGAACCAGATAATCCACATAAGCTTTTGGATACAAGGGAATTCCCCCGCCGTCTCTTTTTCCGTATGCTCATTTATTATAACATACTTAAAGTTGTACAGGGAGGTTATGGGGAGAGTCTCTGAAGTGAGTCTTAACTCATGAGCGATTTTCCGCCAGAACACTCATAATCGCATGGTTCATGCTTTCGACCCCGGCATCACTGGGCTTAATTTTAACTTGTCCCATCCCGGTCTGTTTATGTTAAAATAAGCCTAACACCAATCATTTGAGCAGGATAGCCCTGTCATGAAACACACAGGTTGAGATAAGGGGAGCGTTGTGACAACATGAGCGAAACCCGGTTAGACCTTGAACAACACTCTGAGCTGGGGCGGCCAGATTTTATCATACTGATTGTTACGCTGATCTTGCTAGGTTTTGGTTTGGTTATGATTTACAGCTCCAGCCACCATATCGCTTATTGGGAACACCAAGACAGTGCGTATTTCCTTAAAAGACAATTAGTGTGGGCTTTTTTGGGCCTGTTGATGTTATACATAACGATGAACATCCCTTACCGTTTGTACAGGAAACTGGTGCCCGTTATTTTGCTTGTCTTACTGGTTATGATGGTGCTTGTGCTGGTTCCCGGATTTGGACTTAAAGAAAAAGGGGCTCAGCGCTGGCTCAATTTAGGGGTGGTAACCTTACAGCCATCCGAATTTGTTAAGCTGGGCTTGATTATGTACTTGGCTTCCATATATTCTAAAAAACAAGGGTATATCTCCCAATTTAAACGGGGTGTGCTTCCTCCGTTGGTGATTGTCGGGCTCTTTTTTGGTTTAACTTTGTTGCAACGGGATCTGGGAACTGCTTCTATGCTCATGTTGTTTACTTTTGTCATCCTGTTTTGTGCTGGCGCCAGAATGCGGCATATGTTGGCCCTTGGGTTGATGGGCTTTTTGATGGTGGGTATTTTTGCCGTGACCCAGCCATACCGATTGGAACGGCTGACCGCCTTTCTGGATCCGTGGGCGGATCCGCTGGACACAGGCTATCATACGATACAGTCCTTATATGCCATTGGGAATGGTGGTTTATGGGGGATGGGGTTTAATAACAGCATCCAAAAACAGTTTTATCTTCCCGAACCCCATACCGATTTTATCTTTGCTGTGGTTGCTGAGGAGTGGGGGCTGGTAGGCGTCATCGGAGTCCTGCTTGCTTACCTCGTGCTGATTTTAAGGGGTATTCAGCTTTCCCTTCACGCTCCCGACGCCTTCGGTATGTTGTTAGGGATTGGAATTTCAGGGATGATTGGCATTCAAGCCCTGATTAACATTGGTGTAGTGTCTGGATTGCTGCCTGTCACTGGATTAACGCTTCCTTTTTTAAGTTATGGTGGATCATCCCTGTTACTTAATCTGGTTTCAACAGGGATTTTACTTAATATATCCCGCTATGCAGTACAGAACAGGAGAAAGGAGAGTCACCATGAACAAAACCCATCTCAGACAGAGACCCTTTAACAAGGTCTTGGTGGCCAACCGCGGGGAAATTGCGATCCGCATATTCCGGGCTTGCACAGAGCTCAATATCCGCACGGTGGCCATTTACTCTGAGGAAGACCGGACAAGCTTGCACCGCTTTAAAGCGGATGAAGCTTACCTGGTGGGTAAAGGCAAAGGTCCCATTGAAGCCTATCTAGACATTGAAGGCATTATTGAAATAGCAAAACGTCATGATGTGGATGCCATCCATCCTGGATATGGCTTCTTGTCCGAAAATGCCACGTTTGCCCGCCGCTGCGAGGAAGAGGGGATCGTTTTCATCGGTCCGAAACCGGAGCATATTCAGATCTTTGGCGATAAGGTCCAGGCCAGAAAACAGGCTATTGAAGCCGGATTGCCTGTGATTCCCGGCACGGAGGAACCGGTTTCATCGTTGCAAGAAGTCTTGCTTTTTGCCAAGGAACATGGCTATCCCTTTATTATTAAGGCTGCCTCCGGAGGGGGCGGACGCGGCATGCGCATTGTCAACAGCCGGGAAGAGGTGGAAGAGGCGTTCAATCGTGCCCGCTCCGAAGCGCGTGCCTCGTTCGGTAGTGGGGATGTTTATTTGGAAAAATATATTGAACGTCCCAAGCATATTGAAGTTCAAATTTTGGGTGATGCACAGGGCCATATTGTGCATCTGTTTGAGCGGGACTGCTCCGTCCAACGGCGTTATCAAAAGCTGGTTGAAGTCGCTCCCAGCGTGGCACTGGATGAGCGTTTGAGGCAGGAAATTTGTGAGGCAGCCGTTCGTTTGATGAAAAATGTAAATTATGTGAATGCTGGAACCGTTGAATTCCTGGTGGACAAAGACGGCCAATTTTACTTTATTGAAGTGAATCCGCGGGTGCAGGTTGAACATACGATTACAGAATTGATTACCGGTATAGATATCGTTCAATCCCAAATTATGATTGCTACCGGTTATTCACTGCACGATGAACCCCTTAATATTCCCCGGCAGGAAGACATTAGTTACAGGGGTTATGCCATTCAATGCCGTGTCACCACAGAAGATCCGGCTAACAACTTTATGCCCGATACCGGGAAGCTCTTAGCTTACCGAACGGCCGGGGGCTTTGGCACACGCCTGGATGCGGGGAACGGTTTTCCAGGAGCTGTTATTTCTCCCCATTACGATTCATTGCTGGTTAAAATCTCAACCTGGGCGATCACTTACGAACAAGCGGCCAGCAAAATGTTGCGAAACTTGAAAGAATTTCGCATCCGCGGTGTCAAAACCAATATTCCTTTCCTGGAAAACGTGGTACAACATGAAGCATTCCTGCGAGGGGAGTATGACACTTCTTTTGTGGACAACACCCCTGAATTATTTGTCTTCCCGGAACGCCGGGACCGGGGAACGAAACTGTTGCAATATATTGGGGAAACCATTGTCAACGGTTTTCCAGGGCTGGAAAAAGTGGAGAAAAAACCGAACTTTCCTAACCCCCGCGTTCCGGTGACGTCATACAAAGATCCTTATCCTGAGGGGACCAAACAGATTTTGGATCAACAAGGGCCAGAAGGACTGGTCAACTGGATTAAGGATCAGAAACGTTTGCTTTTGACCGACACCACCTTCAGGGATGCCCATCAATCTCTGTATGCCACCCGTTTCCGGACCTATGACATGCTGCGCGTGGCGGAAGCAACGGGTAAATTGGTCTCCAATCTATTCTCGCTGGAAATGTGGGGAGGAGCCACCTTTGATGTCAGCATGCGTTTTTTGAAGGAAGACCCGTGGGAGAGATTGAGGCGGTTGCGGGAAAAAGTGCCCAATGTGCTGTTTCAGATGCTGTTGCGCGGAGCCAATGCGGTAGGTTACACCAATTATCCGGATAACGTCATTAAGGAATTTGTCAAGGCATCCGCTGAAAACGGCATTGATGTATTCCGTATTTTTGACAGCTTGAACTGGCTGGAAGGGATGAGGCTGGCCATCGAGGCTGTCAGAGAAAACGGAAAAATTGCCGAAGCGAGCATTTGTTACACCGGTGACATTCATGATCCGTCGCGGAGTAAGTATGATCTGAAATATTATGTCAATCTGGCCAAGGAGCTGGAAAAAGCGGGGGCCCACATTTTGGGTATTAAAGACATGGCTGGTTTGTTAAAACCCTATGCCGCTTATGATCTGATTTCAGCATTAAAAGAGGCCGTTGATATCCCCATTCACCTGCATACCCATGACACGAGCGGGAACGGCGTGGCCATGTACCTTAAAGCGGCGGAAGCCGGGGTAGATATTGTTGATTGTGCCATCAGCTCCATGTCAGGCCTGACTTCCCAGCCCAGCATGAACGCATTGGTGGCTGCCTTAAAGGGTCAAGACCGGGACACTGAAGTGGATTTGGCCAACTTGGAGAAATTGAGCCGCTATTGGGAAGATGTGCGCCGTTACTATCAAGGGTTTGACGCCGGTCTTTTGTCCACCAGCACGGAAGTTTACCAGCATGAAATGCCCGGTGGCCAATACACCAACCTCCAACAGCAGGCTAAAGCTGTCGGACTGGCGGACCGCTGGGAAGAAGTGAAAGAGATGTACAGCCGGGTCAATATGCTTTTTGGAGATATTGTCAAGGTGACCCCTTCTTCCAAGGTGGTGGGCGACATGGCCCTGTTCATGGTCCAGAACAACTTAACCGAAGAGGATGTGCTTGAACGGGGCGAGTCCATTGACTTTCCTGATTCAGTGGTTCAGTTCTTCCAAGGTTACCTGGGCCAGCCCTATCAGGGTTTCCCGAAGCGTTTGCAACAAGTGATTCTTAAGGGAAAAGAACCGATTACCTGCCGGCCCGGTGAACTGCTGGATCCTATCGATTTTGAGCAGGTACAGCGCGAACTGGAGGAAAAATTTGAGCGTTCCTTCAGCAAGGAAGAGGTCCTGTCCTATGTCCTTTACCCTCAAGTTTTTGAGGAGTTTGAACGGCACCGCCAGCAGTATGGGGATGTCTCGGTTCTGGATACGCCAACCTTCTTCTACGGATTGCGCCTTGGAGAAGAAGTGGCGGTTGAAATCGAACAAGGAAAAACGTTAATTGTCTCCCTTGTCTCTGTGGGAGAGGTTCAGGCAGACGGAACAAGAACCATTTATTTTGAATTAAATGGTCAGCCCCGTGAAATCCGGGTGGTGGATGAGTCAGCCGAAAAAGAAGTGGTGACAAAAGAAAAGGCCGATCCGGCCAATCCGAACCATATTGCCGCCACCATGCCAGGTACCGTGGTGAAAGTGTTGGTTAAAGAAGGAGAAGAGGTGAAAAAAGGGGAACATCTCATGGTCACTGAAGCGATGAAGATGGAAACGACGATTCAAGCCCCACGGGACGGTAAAATCGGGCGGATTGTGATTCGTGAGGGTGAAAGTATTTCCGCAGGCGATTTGCTGATTGTGATGGATTAAACCGGCAACTCACCTTCAGTTAAGATAAATAGTTAAATATAGGAAAAAAGTCACATTTTTTAGCGCATACCCCCCTTAAAACAGGGCCACCCCCCGAATGATATGTGCGTAATCCAATAAAAAATTAAAATGAACAGGGGGTATTGAGCATGAAAAAACTGAACAAATCTTTGCTGCTCACCTTGGTTTTGACTCTGGCACTTGGAGCTGCTTTGGTTGGCTGTAGCTCCCAAGATGCAGATGAGCCTGCCGAACAACCTGGTGTTGAAGACACCAACACCAACTTAGAAGATACAACAGATGAAGTAGAAGATGCTGACGCAGAAGTAGAAGAGGACGTTGAAGAGGACGCTGAAGAAACTGATGCTGAGTTAGAAGAAGAGGAAGAAGACAACAACGCTTAATTGACTGGAAACTTACCGTACAAACGGGCGGCTGCCTAATGATGGCAGCCGTTTTATCGTTATAAGGGGTAACAGATGGGATCTAAGTGGAAGGTCGGTCTGATCCCGATAATTTTTTGTCGGTCAGATTCACTTTTTCTGACGGCTGGGCCTTTTTTTGCTTTTGCTCCAATGAATCTATGGAAGGGGTTTTTCGATTTTCATTTGCTTTCATCATTCAATTCCTCTCCTAACTTGGTTTGACCTTATATTGTCCAATTTTTTTCGCTTTCATTCCATGCATGCTTCACCTTGGCAATCGCCGCTCTAAGAAGATCATCTTTGGGGTGCTTTTAATCTTTCCTCTATACACGAAGAGACGTATAATATTGATGGTTGGCCAAAGCGTTGTTTCTGGTTATTCTGTTGGGAGTTTTGAAGCATGATGTTTTTTTCACTGGTTGTTATGCCGATCCTTTTTATTCATTGCGGGAGGGAGAAAACTGACCGTGTCCGAACAGCCATGTCTTGTGATAAAAAATGTATCCAAGCGGTATCGTTCCGGGCGGTTTGTGCTGCGGAACATTAATCTGCAGGTTCCTCAAGGATATGTGTGTGGCATCGTGGGTGCTCCGGGAACTGGCAAAACAACACTGACCCGTCTCTTGGGGGGATTGATCCGCCCCACCAAAGGAGAAATTTGCATTTTTGGGCAAAACATTGCCCAGGATACGCCTTATTATCGTCAGTTGGTCAGTTGTGTCTTACATGACAGCGCCCTATATCCCAAGTTCAAAGTAAAGGATTTGTTGCGCTGGTTACAGCGTCTGTACCGCCATTGGGATGAAAAGCGGTGCTACTCCTTAGTGAGAGGTTTTGAAATTCCATTAAATAGGAAAGTGAACCAACTTTCTAAGGAGAAACACAATTGGCTGTCCCTGATTATCGCCCTGTCCGCCCGTCCCAAGTTGATGATTGTGGATGAACCTGGAAAAGAATTAAGCCCTGCCGAAAAACGGGAGATGTTAAAGTTGTTGGCCCAGGATGTTGTTAATCATGGAACCACCATTGTGTTCACGACCAGTATAGAGGACGAGATAAGAGAATTTGCTGATTATGGGTTTCGGTTGGAAGCGGGGCAACTTTTTCCTTGTGAACTTAAGAAAGGGGTTGGACATGAAGCGTATATGCAGCCTTTTGCTATGGAAAGAATGGTTCAATCATAAAGGTTCTGTCCTGGGTTTGTTCTTATTTTTTCTGTTATCTCCAGTGTTTTATGCCATCCTGCTCCATCTCCCCCATCTGGAGCAGTCTGCTGTCTGGCAGGAGTGGAGAACTTGGTCCTTTTGGCAAGCTCAGTTCAACTTGCTGTGGGACGGAGGGATTTTTGCTCTTGTCCCGTTCCACTTGCTGGCTGTCTTTATCTTTGGCGGGCGGCTGGTCATGAAGGAAAAAAAACAGCGTACATTAGATTTTTTGCTCACGTTGCCCATCTCCAGGGGCCAGGCACTCAGCAGCAAATGGTGGTTTGGTGTCTTAAGTTTAAGTGTTATTTTTCTTGTGTGGTTGGGGCTGTTGGCCTTGGTGAGCGGTGGGCGCACGATTGATAAAGCGGCTTGGTCTCTGGCAGCGCTGCTTTTTGCCCTGTATGTGTTTGTGTTCAGCATCGCTTTTTTCAATGCTGTTTTCACTCAGCGGCTTTGGATGCGCATGCTGCTGACCTTGAATATCTTAAGCTTGCCGTTCTTAGTTATTTTGGGCCTGTCTTGGTTGGGGGGATATACATTAGCTGACCTGCGTGCTTTTCGGGAGGAATGGAAGTGGCTAGAAGCCCCTGTTTTGCTTGGTCTCAGCTTTGTCTTATACTGGCTGGCCAGAAGCGGAGTTAACTATGTGTCATTGCCGGCTGACAGAAAATAGCATATCCCTCAGTGGTTAGCACAAAAGAAAAACCAGCTCTTTTCTCCTGCCATCTTCGACCAGGCAGGGGCAGAGCTGGTTTTTCAAGTTGTTAGCACTGTGGCTAAATCTTGAAATTGAGGCGGATCAGGCCCGCTTCTTTCGCAGATAGGAAGGCAATAATCAGCAAGGGTCCGGCAATGAGGCCAACCACACCCAAAAAGTAAAATCCCAGGTAAATACCCACTAAAGTGGGCAAAGGAGGCAATCCGATCTGATCTCCCATCACTTTTGGTTCAACGGTACGGCGGATGGTTAACAACACCATAGCCAGGATTAGCAGTTGAAAACCTGTATGCGTATCTCCCGTGATCAGATTAAATATGCCCCAAGGCGCCAGAATGACAATAGATCCAATAATGGGAATAAAATCGATAATCCAAATGATCACCGCCATCAATAAAGCGTTGTGGGGAGAGATCAGCAGCAGACCAATATAGGACACAATAAAAATAATAATACTGACCAAAAACTGGGCCTTAAAAAAGCCTGTAAAGACGCGGGACAAGCGCTGAAACATATAGCGGACCTTCTCCGCATTTTCCTCCTTAAACATGCTGTAAAACCCTTCAATGTACCGGGGAAGCTCTTTGCTGAATAAAAACAGGGCAATCAAATAAATTAAGATGACAACGATCAGATTGGGTATGGCCTGAACCCAGCTTGCTACGGCAGAAAGGGCTTGGCCGGAAATTTGGTTAGCTTTGCTGATGATCAGGAAGCTCTGCCTTTGAATTTCTTCCACCAGCGGCTGGGGCAGTGTAGCAATCGTTTCATTAAATTGTTCGATGGCATTCTCCACAAAGAAAGTCACTTCAATCATGTAGTAGGGCAGACGGTCGATAAACTTCATCGCCTCGTTAACCAATTTGGTAATTCCCAGGTAGAACAAGATGCCGATAAAACAGACAAAAAAAATAAAGACAATGGTGACAGCCACCAGCCGATGCTTCAAGTGCAACGTTCTTTGGGTCAATTTGACGAGCGGCTCCAGCATTAATGCTGTAACAAAAGCCAGAATCAAGGGCATAAACACAGATAAATACTGATATAAAATGAACCCGCTGATCAACAGCACAACGGCAATCAGGATACGTTTGGGTGTGATGATCTCTTTCAATGCTGCTCTCCTTTCTGTGGACACGAGTCCCGTTATTTTCATTATAGTATTTAATGGCGGACAGTTCTAGTCCTCCCAGGTATGATTTCAGTTTTTCAACAAGGACTTTAGGGCATGTTTGGTGAATAACATAAAGAGGTAAAACATAGAAGGAGGGAGTTTGATGGACTTACATTATGATGGTAAAGTGGTGCTGGTCACGGCTGCCAGTAAAGGACTGGGTAAAGCGAGTGCCATGGCTCTGGCCAGGGAAGGGGCCCGGGTCATCATCTCCAGCCGTAGCCAAGAGGCTCTGGCTAAGGCGGCTGAGGAAATCGAACAACAAACAGGCCAAAAAGTGCTGACCATTCCGGCTGATGTGTCCAAGCCGGAAGATGTGAAACGCCTTTTTGATGAGGTCAAGAAAGTCAGTGATCAATTATTTGGCTTGGTGTGCAATGCAGGAGGTCCTCCAGCCGGCTCATTTTTGTCCTTTACTGACGATGACTGGCAACGGGCGTTTGAAACCAACCTGCTCAGTGTGGTGCGTCTGGTCCGGGCCAGTGTGCCACTTATGGAAGCCAATGGCGGCCGGATCGTGGCCATTGCTTCGTCTTCCGTCAAGGTGCCTATTCCTGGCTTGATTCTTTCCAACACCATGCGGGCAGGGGTTCAAGGGCTGATGAAAACCTTATCCATCGAATTGGCCGAAAAAGGGATATTGGTGAACACGGTCTGCCCAGGACGCATCGCCACTGACCGCTTGCGTGCCTTAGATGAGTCCCGTGCGCAACGGGAAGGAAAAACGCTGGAAGAGGTTCAGCAGGAATCCCTTAAAGACATCCCCTTGAAACGGTACGGCGAGCCCCATGAATTTGGTCAGCTGGTTGCCTATCTCTTGTCACCTGCGAACACCTATTTGACGGGATCCACCTACATGGTAGACGGAGGAATGGTGAAAGCATTGTAGATTTGATAAAATCTAAGGTGATCTGCTGTTAAAAAAGTTACATTGGTCATAAACTGATAGTAGAGCATGCTAAAGGAGTGAATATGATGGAGGAAACTAAAGAAAAAGGCATTGTGCGCATAGCTGATGATGTGGTGGCGGTTATCGCCAGCATTGCCACCCTGGATACGGAAGGTATTACGAGCATGTCAGGTGGGATTGTGGAAGGCTTTGCCCGGCGTGTGAGTGGCAAGCAGGTCCACAAAGGCGTGCAGGTCAACATCAACAATAATGAGGCAACCATCAATTTGAGAGTGATCGTGCAGTACGGACAAAAAATTGATGAGGTGTGCCGCAATGTTCAGCACAATGTAAAAGAAGCCGTTGAAAATATGACTGGCATGTATGTCAATGAAGTGAACGTCCGTGTAGAAGGGGTTGATTTTGGCCAGTCTGCCGAACAGGCTGAGGCCTCAGAGAAATAATGTGATAAAAAATGACCTTCCTGAGTCAGGAGGTCATTTTTTTTTGCAGAATCTCCATTGTGATCTGCTCTTTTAATGTCTTTTAATGGGCCATGTGTTCTTGTTCGTGCTCTTCTTTCACTTTAAGCAACTTATTCAGCTCAGCCAGCTTTTCCTTGGCCCGGTTTAAGGCATGTTTGGGAAAGTCGTAATCATAGGCAACACCGTGAGGAAAGGTGTGCACGCCAATGTACGGTTCACCGATTTTCACAATGGCGTGGCCGCTATCTTCAATGATCCCCTCAACCGCTTCAACCGGTACACGAATATAGTAAGTTTTTCCATCTTTGCTGTCGACATATTTATAATCATAGGTGGCCCGTTTGTAATCCCAAGCCCAGCGCACAAAGCCCACATGGTTCATGGCAACGTCCAGGTCCCGGATCGAAATTTCTTTGCCTTCCAAGCCTGTATCCTTAATGATCATTGACGATTCCTCCTTTTGCCCGTTTCATCTTTATCTATGATAGTATGAAAGACATGAAGATGCAAATGGTTTCACCTTTTAAGCACAGGATTTCTTTAGCATGTATGATTCATTTGACTTTGGGCAGGTTAAGATTGACCACGCATTTTTCAGCTTAACAAGGAGGTTAAAACATGGCACAGCAAACGATTAGCGATATTATGACCCGTCAGGTCAACTGCTGTATTCCTGAAGACAACATCTATGAAGCGGCAGTTAAAATGAAAACATGGGACGTTGGGATTATTCCTGTTGTTTCCAATGATCAGCTGCTCGGCGTGATTACTGACCGTGACATTGTGATTCGCGGGGTGGCTGAACGGAAACCTAATTCAACCCAAGTGACAGAAGTGATGACAGCCGATGTCATTACTTGCAGTCCTGACACAACGGTAGATGAAGCTGCCCAATTAATGTCTCGCCATCAGATTCGCAGACTGCCGGTCGTAGAAGGCAACAAGCTGGTGGGTATTGTAGCGTTAGGGGATTTGGCTGTTCGTGAAATTCATGAGGATGAAGCAGAAGCAGCGCTGAGCGAGATTTCCGAAAGACGGGGCGAAACGGATACTCAGTCTCCTACTTACCAATCGTAAGCTGCTTCTTATTTCCTTATCCAATCGAGTAAAAGCCTTGAGTCTGCTTAGCAGACTCATTTTTTTACTTGAAAAAGAACATATGTTCGTTTATGATGTTTGTAAAGTGAAAGTTGAGGGAAAGAATGATAACAAGAAGCGGAGTTGTAGCGGTATGATCATGGATTTGAAAGAATATCAATTATTTACGGAGCTGTTAAAACGATATACCGTTTTGCATATTTTGTTAAAAGTGATTCCCCTGGAAGTGCAGGAACTGCGGCATTCGAGACTCAAATTGTCCCGCCTGTACTGCCGGCTGTTAGAGCGTGTTCACGGCCGGGTAGAGCAAGATATAAAGCTGCTGCGGCGGCAAATGGCTGAACTGGGGGGACACATTATCTCTGAAGAACAAGAAAAAACCTTCCGGCGCGTCACCGCCAAGTTTCGAGGGTACTTATACCAACAGCGTTATGCCAATGATGTGCTTCGCGGAGAGTGTGAAGAACTGTTGCTGTACTATATGACAAGCGAGAGAGGAGTGAAGCAATGAAACTGTGGCGTGGAATGATATTGGGGCTGATGGCTGGCTGCCTGATTCATCTGTGGCTAGTGGGATGGGACACATGGTCAGAAAGCTGGCAGATGAGATGGGATGAGTTTGCTGATATCCCGGTTACGCTTAGCAATAAAGAGCCCGCTGTTGAATCAGGGCCAAATACGGAAACAAGAGAAAAGCATCCTGAAGATAGAGCCCTGTACTCTGTTTCTGATCAAGATTTATACGTTTTCCTGGGTATGACAGCGGCAGAATTAAGAGAACGATGGGGTGAGCCGCAGCGCATTGATCCCAGTGCGTTTGGTTATAAATGGTGGATTTATCATGATGATTGGGAAACATATATTCAGATTGGCATGAAGGATGGCCGGGTAAACACGGTATATACCAGCGCACCAGGCTGGCAATGGAAAGATTGGCGTGTGGGCCAGGCCAAAGCTGAGTGGAAGGAGAACTGGTCCCAGCAAGAAGAATATGCGTTTACAGATCAATGGGGTTATTATACGTTTGTACTCTCCGACGATGACAAACGGGAGAGGCCCCTTCATTTTGAGGGGGATATGGCTGTACAGCTTTATATTGACCTCCATGCGGGAGAAAGTATTGCTGGCATTCGCCTGATGGATCTGGAGACGCTTCTTTTACACAGGCCGTACACCCTGAATTATATTGGTTCACTGCCAGAACCCCCTCCTTTAAGTGAAAGCGAACGGCAAGCTGTGGCCCAAGCCAATGAACGGCAAATCTTTGATTTGGTGAACGTTACCCGGACTGCTATGGAACTGTCTCCTTTTGATTGGCATGATGAGGTGGCGGAGATTGCCCGCGAACACAGCCGGGATATGCTTGAATACAACTATTTTGACCACCATTCTCCCCGTTATGGCGGCTTGGGGGAACGCCTGCAGCGGGGAGGTGTTGATTTTGCCCGGGCAGGGGAAAACATTGCTTGGAACTACGTGGATGCCCCCGATGTCCATCATGGCTGGCTAAACAGTCCAGGCCACCGGCAAAACATTGTCGAACCGGCGTTTACCCATTTGGGTGTTGGTGTCGTTGACAAATATTATACCCAAAATTTTGTAAAACAGTGACCCTCGGGGAGAGGAAATTCCCGAGGGTTTTTTACTGGACAAGCCTCATATTGAGCCTTAGTTCAGTTTTGCCTTAACAGCTTTTTGATGCGGCGGGGACAGTTGGTAAACACCCCATCCACGTTAAAATCTTGGCAGAGCGTTAGTTGGGATTTACGTTCAATCACATAGGGGAAAATGTAATATCCTTCTTGTTGCAGCAGGCGCAGATTATCTCCCAGTAATGCAACATGGGGGTGTATAGAGTAGAGTTGAAGTTCGCGCCAGGCATGATTGCTAAAAAAAGGGTCTAACGTTCCCCAGCATAACAATCCACGCCGAATATGGGGGGCCAAGGACAGGCATGTTTGGAGGCTGTCAACCCGGAATGAAGATAAAATGACCTTGTTTTCCATTTTGTAACGGTGGACCAGGTCAATGACGCTTTTCTCCAATCCCGGGTAATCTATGAGATTATTTTTCAACTCAATATTAAGGGTAACGGGGTGATCTTTTAACAGTTTAAGTACTTCTTCCAGCAGGGGAACATGGGTCCCTGTGAAGCGGGGATGAAACCACTTCCCGGCGTCCAGACGGCGGATTTCGGCATACAGTGTGTCATAGACAAAGCCGTTCCCGTTCGTGGTACGGCCCAGCCATTCATCGTGAAAGACGATCACTTGTCCGTCTTTGGTCATCTGGACATCAATTTCAATCGCTTCAATCCGGTCTCTTAACGCTTGTTTAATGGCAGGTAATGTGTTTTCTGGTGCAAGCTGGGACGAGCCTCTGTGTGCGATCACGATCATGAACCTGTATTCCCCTCTATGATGTGTTTACACCCATCACTAGTTTATGGAACATATCTGCTAGATGTTCCATAAGATGATACTAGTTAACAAGCATTCGCCTGTAAGGAGGGCGAGTCATGGCAAACCGAAAGAGAAGGGCCAACTCGGCCAGAGGTGTGACAAACAGAAGCGGAAACAGGGACGAACGCCTGATGCAACATATACGCACAGAAGAGCGTCAAGGGCAGCATAACCGTACGCAAAAAAGAAGAGCAGGCTCTCCTGTTACCCATCATCGGGCGGTGACACCTGATTCCATCTTATGGACTCAGCTTGCCCAACTGGTCCGGCAGGTTGATTTGATGAAACTGAAACATAAACTGGCTGAGGTGAACCAGGTTGTAGAACAGATCAATGTTCTGCTCAGACAGCTCAATGGCATACCAAGTACTCACCATCCCCCTGTTTCCTATTTTCCCCAGATGCAGAACATTGTCTATCCCCAAGTTAGCCCGGGAGCCAACCGGACCTCGCATGTTTATCATGATCCCCGCTCCCCCATTCAGCAAGGAACCTTAAGAACCGGGTATCATCACAACTGGCCGGCGGGAAGGGTGACTATTCAATAAGGAGTCGTTGACAACATGAATAGCCGGATCACTGATTTATATCGAAAGCTCAAAAGGCGGATTGTGTCAATTGAAGGAATGGAATTGTCAGAAAGATTAGATGTTGTCTTTTCTCCCTACTTGCTTTCCCCGGAAAGGGCCGAGCGCAAGATCAGTTATGGAAGCGGCATGATTATTCATCCCAAGGGGTATATTTTGACTTGTTACCATGTGGTGGCAGGTATGAAGGCAGCCAAAGTCAAATGGGGGAAAAATCCGCAACTATATCAAGCCAGACTGGTTTGGGCCCAATCTGATAAAGATTTGGCTGTGCTCAAAATTAATACATCCAGGAAACTGCCGCCGGTGACCTTTTGTAAAGAAACCCGTGTCGGCGAACGTGTTTTTGCCATTGGCAACCCATTCGGTTTTGAACACACACTAACTATGGGCGTGTTAAGCGGCAAGGGCCGCACAGTATCTACGGCGAACAACGAATACGAAGACATGTTACAAACCGATGCAACCTTAAATCCCGGAAACAGCGGCGGACCCTTGTTTAACACTAAGGGCCAGGTGATCGGCATGAACGCCATTATCATTCAGTCTCATCAAAGTATGGGTTTCGCTATCCCCACCAGCACTTTCCTTCCACTGATCCAGAAGTTCCTTCCATAGCGGCCATCCTATCCTCCAGGAGTTCCCGGCAAGCGCAATGGCGCGGTGCCGGGAATTTTGGGTGGAGACCGGTCCGGAGCAGGATTTATTCCCTGACCCATTCCACTTTAACAGGAAGATCTGTTTTAGGCAGGCGGTAGACGGCGGTGGGGTAAGTAATGACTTGGATCACAATGGCATCCGGTGCCGGTTTTAACTCTTTGGCTTTTACCAGAATATAGGCTTTCCCGTTTTCTACCCGTTCTTCGGCATCGAGCACTTTGATACTGTATCCACCTGTCAGGCGTTCCCCTGTGGCCAGCAAGATATAGGTATGAGTGTCATCCGAAACAGTGAGGACACCTCCTTTTTTTCGGATTTGCTCAAGTTTTTCTTCGATCCAGCGCGGATATTCACCAGCGAAACGGTTCATAACCCTCTCTCCTTTCGTTTAAACTATAGGTGAATAAAAGATGAAAGCGGTTTTGTGACTAGAAAGGTGAAAACAATGGAGTATTTTGCTGACCGGCCTCTTGTTATACAACCAGACCGCACCATCTATTTAGAGGTTAACCATCCCCAATATGAAGATGTGCGCCAAAAGCTGCAATCGTTTAGCGATTTAATTAAGAGTCCCGAACATATACATACCTATCGTATCACACCACTGTCATTGTGGCATGCGGCTGCCCGGGGTCAACGGGCAGAGGACATCATTTCTTTTTTGCAAGCTTATGCTAAGTTCCCCCTGACCAATGATGTCGCCCAGTCGATACGGGAGGATATGGACAAGTATGGACAGTTAACGCTGGTTGCTTTGGATACAAGTCTGTTTTTAATCGCCGATAAACTTGAAGCTTTGCAGGCGGTCATCCATTATCCTTCAGTATCCTCCTTTTTCAGCGGTGAGC
This sequence comes from Caldalkalibacillus thermarum, assembly GCF_014644735.1. Taxonomy (NCBI): domain Bacteria; kingdom Bacillati; phylum Bacillota; class Bacilli; order Caryophanales; family Bacillaceae; genus Caldalkalibacillus; species Caldalkalibacillus thermarum. The sequence goes on from NZ_BMKZ01000024.1 coordinate 21,199, forward strand.
CACAACGACTGCAATGGACAAAGGAGCAGAAATGGGGGATTGCTGTTGCCCCACAAAAAAGGGGTGAGCTTAAGCAGCAATGTATGCGTCTTGGCTTCCCAATAACGGATGAAGCGGGCTACGATGACGGAGAATCATTGCCTTGCGCTTTCGCTCCTGTGCTGGCTGACGGTTCCCCGTTTCAATTGCGGGATTACCAGCGTGAGGCGGTGGATGCTTTTTTGGGCCCTGATTCAGCTTATGGCGGGCAGGGTGTCTTGGTGCTTCCCTGCGGCGCAGGAAAAACCATTATTGGCATTGCAGTCATGGTCAGACAGCAGTGTGCCACACTGATTCTGACCAGCAATGAAACCTCTGCCAGGCAGTGGAAGAGGGAAATCTTAGAAAAAACAACACTGACGGAAAATGAAGTGGGAGAATATACAACTCAAACGAAACTGATCAAGCCGGTTACCATTACCACTTACCAAATGCTCACCTTCCGTCCGTCTCAGTCCGCAGCATTTGGTCATATGCATCTGTTTAAACGCAGGAGATGGGGATTGATTATCTATGATGAAGTGCACCTGTTGCCGGCACCTGTCTACCGGGCTACGGCATCGCTGCAATCCACCCGCCGGCTGGGACTCACTGCCACTTTAGTACGGGAAGATGGACGGGAAGAAGATGTTTTCAGCCTGATCGGACCCAAACGTTACGATCTGCCTTGGAAAGAGCTGGAGCATAAGGGGCACATTGCTGAGGCTATATGCACCGCAATCAGGGTTGACTTGGATCCGGCTTTGAAACGGGCGTATCATCTGGCCCCAGAGAAGGACAAAATGAGAATAGCCCAGGAGAATCCGCAAAAGCTGGCCGTTGTCAAGGAGCTTTTGAATAAGCACCGGGAGGACCAGGTGTTGATTATCGGCCAGTATGTGCGCCAGATGGAGGCATTAGGCATACTCTTTGAGGTGCCTGTTATTACCGGCAAGACAAAGCATGGGGAGAGGGACCGGCTGTATGCACAGTTTCGCTCAGGAGAGATCCGGGTTTTGGCCGTGTCCAAAGTTGCCAATTTTGCCATCGATCTCCCTGCTGCGGCTGTGGCCATCCAGGTGTCCGGCACCTATGGTTCAAGGCAGGAGGAAGCCCAGCGGCTAGGACGGATTTTACGGCCTAAGCCGGGAGAAAATAAAGCCTATTTCTACCATATTGTCACCAAAGATTCAAAGGATCAGGACTACGCGTTAAAACGCCAGTTGTTCTTGGTTGAGCAAGGTTATCGTTATCACGTTGTTGACTATCTTCAAGATTACTCAGAGTGAAAGGAGCAGAGCGGTGCGAAAAGCTTGGGATTTTATTGAGTCGTTGTCCGGTTCAACCATTGAGCGCATACTAGAAGAATGGCTTAGATTCACATGTGCAAAAACAGAAAAAACAGAAGGAAGGATGAATCAAAGGTTTCACGCGATCCTGCTTGACAAAGGACAAACACAGTTTGATCCGGAACAAAAGGAGCAAATGTTGCGCCAACAATTGGCGCGTCTATTTGCTGATGGACAAGCAATGCAATTGTTGTACCGCTCTCTTTCCCCCTATGAGCAGAAAGTCGTTCACTACTTTCTGTTTCAAACAGGAGGGGATTTTTTAACATGCCGGCAGGTGGAAGAGGAACAGTTTGTCCTAAAACCTAATCTGTTTCAGCTAGGTTTAATTGGTTTGAGAAGAAAGGGCCTGGTATATACCTTGCGCCGCCAACGGGGGGAAGTGGCTTACTCAATGCCGGAAGATATCAGGGAAAGCCTGTACGAAGCCTATCTGGACGTTAACCAGGTCCAGTTATGGGAGGTTTGCCAGGAGGAGGTGATCAATCTTCGGGCTGTTCAGCCTTCTGTTTTGGTTGACCTGTTCTGGTTCATGTATGTCTGGCGCCAGGAGAAGGACAACTGTATCCCCTTAACCAAACGTAAAAGTATTCATAAGCGTTTTTTGCGCATGTGTGAGGAAAAATTGACCAACCGGAAGGTGAATTTGGAAGGTTGCCCATTGGCCGTTACTGACCGGGAAACGTATAGTAAACAGATGGCTCTGTTGCTAGATTTCATGACAAGGCAGCAGCTCATTCGCTGGTATAAACATAGCCTTGTTCTAGATTTGGATCAAGTGGATCAATGGATGGGGAACTCCCGGCAGGAGATGAGTATTCGTTTTTTAGACTATTGGTTTAGCCATTATGTGCCCTCGGCAACCTGGTTACAGCGTTATTTAGCTGATATGAAGCACCTGCTCCGAACCAGGGCAGATTCGCCGGCTGCCACCGGTACGACGGCTGGTATTCAGGGGTCGGACTGGGTCTATCTTTTATCTCCTGTTGAAGCTTGGGAAGATAACTATGCTTTACCTCCCGCCCAAGACATTATTGCCCGCTTGGAGCAAGAAATTATCTTACCGCTTATGGGACTGGGGCTGGTTGAATATGCTGAAACCCCTCAAGGCGCAAAGGTGTGGCGTTATCGTTGGGAGCATGAGCAGTGTTGTCCGTGGTGGGTTCAGCCTCACCTGGAAGTACTCGTTCCCCAGGTGATTCCTTTTCGTGATCTGTGGCGTCTGACACAGTATTTGGCCCTTGATGCGTGGCAAGATATGCTGGTTTTGCGCCTGGATCAGGCTTATGTTCAGAGCATGGCCTCTGGAGGACACGCTTTGGAAAAGTGGTTTATCTGGTTAGAACAGAACAGCAGTATCCCCGTGCCTGAGACATTTAAAGAACAGCTTAAGCTGTGGCTGAAGCAGCCCAATCAGGTTAAACTGCAGGAGATGGTGGTGCTGGAAGTGAATCAGGAAGAATTGGCCCAGGCCATTCTCGAGATGCCTGAGTTACAGCCCTTTGAATTGCGTGCCGCCACACCACGCCTGTTGCTTGCCGAAAAAGGAAGGGTGGATGAGATCGCCCATGTTCTGCACAAAAAAGGCATTCACCTCAGTACCGAAAAGAATGATGACACGCCATGGCCTCTCATACCGTTTGATCACGAACTCATTGCTTTCCCCCGGGACAAAAACAGGCAGTTGAAAGTGGAAAATGTTTTTCCTGATTGGACTGAGGCCATTCCGGCCTGGAAACAGCTTCCCGAAACATGGAAAAAACATTTTACTTCTTATCATGCCAAAACGAAGCGGGATATGGTTCAACAGGCTGTCACTCACCAGTTAAGGCTGAAAATAGAGGACGACCGGGGGAGCGTGGCCACCATTGAGGCTGTCGATTTCGGCATGGAGCATGGGGAATGGGTGGTCAGTGACCAGGAGGGCAAAACTTACAAGTTAAACCAGCTGAACCGCCTCCAACTGTTGTTTCCCGTTTAAGTCAAAACGTGTTACAATTGGATAACGGAGGTGTTGGTCCTCATGATAGCCTCACTTGACTTGGCGGAGATCCTGGAGGAGACCGACCGCCTGGCGCAACTCATTCTCCGCTCCGAAGAAGTGAAGCAGTACCGTTTATGCAAACAGCGCTTAAAGCAGGATAAAGAGGCCCAAAAGTTAATCAAGCGTTTTGTTCAAAAGAAGGAACAATTTGAAGAGGTAGAGCGTTTTGGACGCTATCATCCCGATTATGACCGCATTAAACAAGAAATGCGCCAATTAAAGCGTGAACTGGACTTAAATGAAAGTGTGGCCAACTTTAAAAAGGCGGAACGAACGCTTGAGGCCATTTTGATAGAAATCAGCGAAAAAATTGCCTATGCCGTTTCAGATAGCATTAAAGTGCCCACTGGCAATCCATTCTTTGACCAGATTGGTTGCGGTGGTGGGGGATGCAGCGGCGGATGTGGCAGTTGCGGTAATCATTAATGACAACCACTCCAGTTTGGGGTGGTTGTTTGTTGATTCACCGGGAGCCAGCTTTGCCCAAAAAATAAGCTAATTGGAACAGAAGTTGTTTTGTTTTTGGGGCTTCATCCTTTATAATAGGAACTAGTCCGATAAAAGCATTAGTTTTAACAAAAGGATGGAGTGCCCTTGATTACGTTACAGAGACGTAGATGGATCGCCATATTTACAGTCATGATTCTTATTCTGGCCGGGTGTGCGCTTTCTCCTGACTCAGACAAGCAGACAGTTAAGCAGAATGAACGTAAACAGCAGGAAAAACAGGTAGAACATCAAAGAGGCGAATGGTTGACGCTGGACGCTGAACACCGTGAAGGGCAGTGGTGGATATCGGCCCGCCAGCTGGCTAAGGTCACCGAGGGTTCGGTTGAAGTGGATGAGATTAACGGAACAGCGGAGCTGGACATTCTCGGTGTCCCCTTTTTCCTGATCAAAGAAGTGTCTGTTGTGGAGAGAAATGGGGTGTATTTGCCTTATGAATTGGAGCCCCTGTTTACAGAAAATGATGTGCTCCTTCCGCTGGCTTTTCTCGAAAATGCCCTGGAGGCAGAATATGAGCTTGTAGAAACAGAACAAAAGGTGCGGTTATCGCTCGATCATGAGGCCGTTGCTGTTTTCAGTCAGCATGGTCAGACCACCTTTAACCTTCAGGAACTATCGGCCGATGATTTGATCGACTACCTGTCCTTTTTGTCTAATCCTATCCCCGGGGCCAAAATCAGCACGCGGGACTCTCATCTTCCCGGCGCCCCCCGTTCATACCGCAATGGTTACCATGAAGGGATTGACTGGTACGGGGGAGCCACGGGGATTGAGATTGGTTTGGATACGCCTGTCTTGTCAGTGGCCGATGGCGTAGTGGTACGGGCCGACCATGATTATGTGGAAATGGATCTGGAGGAACGGGAAGGCTATTTGTCCTGGTCAGCCCAACTGAGCGACACCCCCAACTATCTATTGGACAAACTAAGAGGACGCTCCGTCTGGGTGCAATATGATCACGGGGTGATGATCCGCTATGCCCATTTGTCCGCCGTTGAGGAGGGGATTGAAGTAGGCAAGGAAGTTAAGCGGGGCGATGTGCTGGGCTATGTGGGTAACTCGGGTACCAGCTTTGCCGTCAAAGGGGATGAATATGGAGGGCTCCATCTGCATGCTGATTTGCTCATTTACGGCGAGTTGTTCTGGAAGTACTTGGATGATTTAGATGAGGTGCGTTATGTTTTAGAACATATTTTTCAAGATGAGCCCAAACTGATACCGGATGCTGGTGATTACAAATAAACAGCCTTCTGTAGTTCAGAGGGCTGTTTATTGTTTTTTTGCAAGGAATGAGTTGTACAGAAAACGCAATGACGTTTAGTGATTCCCAGATGGCACTCTTTTTGGCTGGCACCAGTCCAGCAGTGCTTCTCCATCTCGTGCATCCACATCTCTGACCAAGAAAAATGTTCCTCCAAAACCGGATAGAACACGCACACCGATCGAAGCGAGCTTTCTCCGCCGCTGGAAAAAAGAGCGGTTCACATGGGCTGACTGAACACATCGTTTAGGGATCAATATCGTGGCCTTAGATAAGAGACGGTATCGTAGCACTAGCAGTGGTCCCGATGTTCTCCATCCAGCATCTTTATATTGCCAGTAAGCGAGAAGAGAAGCTAACCCCAAGATGAGAAAAGCAACCAACCCGTATGGCAGCCAAATGACAGCCGGGATCACCACCAAAATAACAGGCAGACACAAGCGCAATTCATAGCAGAATAATGCCCGGTTCGGCACAGAATGGATGCCAAGCTGGCCAGGCCAATGGGTGTCCAGCCCCCAGTCTTGGGGTGCAACCGCCTGTAAAAAAGACTCGAGATCACGGCGGGGGATTAAGGGATGTAGTATCCGTGATCCCCCATACTCTTGGCCGTATCCGGCACATTCAATATACACTGTTGTCAGGCCAAACATCTGGCGCAAGGGATTTTCCGCTATCCTGATGGCCTGAATCCTTCTGAGAGGGATTGTAAATTCCCGTTTTTCTAACAATCCATAAGAAACATACACATCTGAATCTCTGCGGACCAGTGTAAAGTTGGCATACTTTACTGCGGTCGCCACTATGGCTGCCAGCCAGGACATCAACGCGATCAGCGGAACCAGATACAAGATGAGTGTGAGGTTGGATTGTACAAAGTTGGTCAACAGTTCAAACAAGTTAAGTGAAGGAAAGAGTTGATCCACTTGAGAGAGAACAGCCACCAAAATAGAACATAGTATCCCGAAACTCCCCGAGGTAGACGCAGCCACCAGTAAATCCCTGACCGACAATTGAAAGCAGACGCCAGCTGTTGGTCTGGAAAGGGCTAATTCGTTGATATCCCTATGTCCCGCTTTCGTCTCAGTTTTGTCAGGGGATAACAGCTCTTGCAGCTGTTTAGCCTCCGTCAATTTAACAGCAGCTAAGGACACTTCTGCCTGTTCACTGCTGGTGGCCGTGTCAATTTCCACTTTGGTCACGCCAAAGAGGCGGTGAAGGATGCCCGTTGTCAAATTAATCGTTTGGATGCGTTCTGTTGGAATATAGCGCCGTTTACGCACCACTATTCCATATTCAATGCGCAACTCACCATTGTTTACATAATAGACAAACCGCCACCAATAAAGAACGGATCCGGTAATGAACAACACGATGGCAACTCCGCTCAAAATGGTCACCAGCAGAAAGAGCTTTTGGCTGACCCCAGTACTCAAGAAACTGATGAACAAAAAGACCACCGTGAAAACTAATTCTTTTATCAGACGCAAGGTTTGCAAAAGGATGGCCACAGGATGGAGGCGGCGGGGGTCATACATCTTCTTTCGCCTCCCGGGCCAAAACCGAAATCCGGTCCCGCAATGCATCGGCCACCGTGTCTTGCAAAGCTGGGATTTCATGCAAGCCTCCAGCGGTGTTGATGGTGACACTGGACAGGCCGAAATAGCGCAAAAGGGGACCTTGTCTGGTGTCCACATGTTGCACTCTGATCATGGGGATCAGCGTCCGCTTGACTACCAGCACGCCATGTTTCAGATCGATTTCATATTCGTTGACTTCATATCTCCAACGTTTCCAGCGCACCGCGGGAACTATTCCAATATGAACAATACTCATCACAGCGGCTGTTAATAGCAATATCCACAATAACCAAGGTGCTAAGAGCCAGGAAAACTGTGGTGGGAGACTGAGATAGGAATAAAGCACATAATAGATCAGGACTGCTATCCAATACAGGGCGGCCATCAGGCTGCCGCTGATGCGCCATACGGTCAAGGCTTTCTTATCTATCCGTTGGGTTGGTTCCGGTCTCATCGTTCATCCTCCAAGACAGCTTACCTTCACATTATAGAGACTAACGCCCTTGTTTATCAACTCTTGTGGTAGTTCGCCAGTCCTCAAAGTTTCTTTCATTGTTAATCTCAAACAACCACGACAGCACAGCACAAGTACAAAAAAGAAGCAACCTACCTTGGAAGCTGGCGGAGTGGGTTGCTTAATGTCAGGACCGCTTTTTGAGGATGATGAAGGGCAGCCAGATCAGCCGCCCAAATTACAAGAGGGATGCCACCCTTTTTTCCAGCTGTTCAGGTGTAATGTGATACAAAGCATCCAAAAGGGCCGGAACAAAACTGCCCGGTCCGGATGCCTTAGCGCCAGCCATCTCCCCGGCCAGTTTGAGCATGCTTAAGGCATGAACCGCTGCCTTCTGAGCGTCTTGTTCCACAGCCAGAAATAATCCAATCAGGGAAGTGGCTAGACAGCCGGTGCCTGTCACTCTGGCCAGCAGGGGATGTCCACCCGTTATGGCCACGTGATTGACATAGTCCGTCTCTCCCGTCAAAGCCATCACCGCCTCAAAAGGCCAGTCGACGGGAGCAGCAGACGAGCCGGCATCCACTCCCTTTCCTTCCCAGCTGCCTTTGGCCAGAAAGGAGAGCTCTGCTCTATTGCCGCAAATCACGGCAAAGGAGACCTCATCCATCAAACGTGTCACTGCACGGCGGCGAAAAGCGGTTGCGCCCACCCCAACCGGGTCCAGCACAACGGGAATGTTCAGCTGGTTGGCTTTTTTTCCGGCGAGTGCCGCGGCTTCGACCAGGCCAGGGTCAAGGGTGCCAATATTGATCACCAAAGCTTGGGCGTGGCTGACCATTTCTTCTACGTCCTCAGCATGGTGGGACATGACAGGACTGCCGCCGGCAGCCAGTGTCCCGTTAGCCACAAAGTTCATCACCACTTGATTGGTAATATGGTGAATAAGCGGAGATTGCGCCCTGATTTTCCTCAACAGCATAATCGATAACCCTCCTTATTCTTGCCAGGCTTATACCTTGGCTGATACCATTCTTATTCTCTTGCAAGTATAAAGCGTTGAAAGCCGATGTCAAGGTAAAAATTTCTAACAAGACTGTGGCCAAATTATGAAACCAAACAAAAATGTGATGTATTTCACATGTCTTTAGCTGCTAAGAACTGTACACTTAAAGTGTAAACAACACCACTACATTTTGAAAGGAGGAATGGTTGATGTTTGTCAAGTTTCTCAGAGAGAGTGCTGTTGCTGCTTGGTTATTATTAATTGCCCGTCTGTGGCTGGGGTGGAAATGGTTGAAGGCAGGTTGGGGCAAAGTGACAGGGGAATTTGACGCTTCAGGGTATTTACAAGGAGCCATTGCCAAAGCCAGCGGAGACAATCCAGTTGTACAAGAGTGGTGGGCCAACTTTTTAAGTGGATTCGCACTTCCGAATGTTCAGTTGTTCAATTTTTTAGTTGCTTGGGGAGAGTTACTTGTCGGTCTGGGTCTTATTTTAGGGACTTTTACAACATTTGCAACTCTGATGGGTGTTGTGATGAACTTTGCTTTCCTGTTCTCCGGAACCATCAGCACCAACCCTAACATGGTGCTAGTAGCCATATTTATCCTGGTTGCTGGGGCCAATGCCGGTAAAATCGGTTTGGACCGCTGGGTCATTCCTTACATCAGACAAGGAGTGCAAGCGCTGCTCAACCGGGGTAAGGAGCTTAAACAAACTGGTGTCTAGGGAAGTACACAAGTAGAGAAATAAACATAAAGAGAGATAAAAAAATAATTGTTCTGTGCAACACCTGTTCTTTTTTTAGCTATATATGTGAAACGATTCACAAGCTTAAACTTGTTAAACCTTTAATAATGATAGGAGGAGAGAAATCATGGCGGTCAAACACAAAGAAGCCAAACCATCTGATTTAGCTGCAGTGATTGACACGTTAATCACCAATGCTGAGCATGCCCAGCGAGAGTATATGCACCTCAATCAAGAGCAAGTGGACCACATTGTCAAGGAGATGGCCCTCGCTGGGTTGGATCAGCATATGGCCTTAGCCAAACTGGCCGTGGAAGAGACCGGAAGAGGTGTCTATGAAGACAAAGCGATCAAAAACATTTTTGCTACTGAATATATCTACCACAATATCAAATACGACAAAACAGTAGGCATCATTAAGGAAGATCAATACAACGGAATAGTGGAAATTGCCGAACCCGTGGGTATTGTGCTGGGGGTGACACCCGTCACCAATCCCACCTCAACAACCTTGTTTAAATCCTTAATCGCCGTTAAAACACGCAATCCTATCATCTTCGCTTTCCATCCTTCTGCTCAAAAATGCAGCCGTGAGGCGGCGCGTATTGTCCGTGATGCAGCGGTCAAAGCAGGGGCACCTGAGCATTGTATCCAATGGGTAGAGAACCCTTCTGTGGAAACCACCCAGGCGCTGATGAAGCATCCTAGAGTGGCCTTAATTCTGGCCACCGGAGGTGCATCCATGGTCAAATCAGCTTACAGCTCAGGCAAGCCGGCCTTGGGTGTGGGACCGGGGAATGTGCCGTGCTACATTGAAAAGACAGCTCACATCAAACGGGCTGTGACCGATTTGATGCTCTCCAAAACTTTTGACAACGGCATGATTTGCGCTTCAGAGCAGGCTGTTATTGTCGATAAAGACATTTGCCCAGAAGTCAAGGCGTTTATGGCTGACAATGGCTGCTACTTTTTATCACCTGCTGAGTTGAAAAAAGTGGAGAAACTGGTGATTAACCCTTCTACCTGCGCAGTGAACCCCGATATCGTCGGTCAACCAGCGGTCAAAATTGCTGAACTGGCCGGTATTAAGGTGCCTGATCAGACAAAAATTCTTGTGGCTGAGCTGAAAGGGGTCGGCCCCCAGCATCCCCTTTCCAGGGAAAAATTAAGTCCGGTTTTGGCCTTTTACCAAGCGAAAACAACAGAAGAGGGCCTCAGGCTGGCTGAGAACATCATCGCCTTTGGAGGCATGGGCCACTCCGCTGTGATTCACTCCAGCAATCCCAAGGTGATTGAAGCCTACGGCAAGCGCATGAAAACAGGACGGATCATTGTCAATGCTCCGTCTTCACAGGGGGCCATCGGCGATGGCGATATTTATAATGCCTGCATCCCCTCGTTGACTTTAGGCTGCGGCACATTTGGCCATAACTCGACCACAGCCAATGTGTCTGCCATCCATCTCATCAATGTGAAACGTATGGCCACACGCACGTACAACATGCAGTGGTTTAAAGTGCCGCCTAAAATTTATTTTGAAAAAGGCGCAACTAAATACCTGGAAAAAATGAGGGACATCAGCCGGGTCTTTATTGTGACAGACCCTCACATGGAAAAGCTGGGTTACGTAGACCGGGTGCTGTACTGGCTGCGCAAACGTCCCGATTATGTCCAGGTGGAAACATTCTCGGAAGTGGAGCCAGATCCCTCCTTTGACACCGTGCTCAAAGGGGCAGAGCTGATGAAAAAATATGAACCTGATGTGATTATTGCCCTGGGCGGAGGATCCCCTATTGATGCAGCTAAAGCAATGTGGCTGTTATACGAATATCCGCAAGTGGATGTAAACGGCATAAAGCAGAAGTTTTTGGATATCCGCAAGCGGGTGTATAAATATCCCTTGTTGGGCAAAAAGGGCAAATTTGTGGCCATTCCAACCACGTCAGGAACCGGGTCTGAGGTCACGCCCTTCTCCGTCATCACGGATAAAGCAGAGAATGTGAAATATCCTCTGGCTGATTATGAATTAACCCCTGATGTGGCCATCATTGACCCGGAGTATGTGCTCAGTGTGCCTAAAAATGTAACGGCAGATACGGGGATGGATGTGCTGACCCATGCCATTGAAGCCTATGTTTCCAACATGGCCAACGACTATACGGACGGATTGGCCATCAAGGCGATCCAGCTGGTGTTTGAGTACTTGCCCCGGGCCTATCATAATGGACGGGATGAAGTGGCCAGAGAAAAAATGCATAACGCTTCGGCCATCGCCGGCATGGCCTTTGCCAATGCCTTCTTGGGCATCAATCACAGCCTGGCCCACAAGCTGGGGGCAGCCTTTGACATTCCCCACGGCAGGGCCAATACGGTCCTGATGCCCCATGTGATCCGGTATAATGCCCTGAAGCCGACCAAATTTTCCTCTTTCCCTAAGTATGAACACTTTGTGGCCGACCAGCGATATGCCGAGATAGCCCGGGTTCTGGGTTTGCCTTGCCGGACAGTGGAAGAAGGGGTACAAAGCCTGATCAAAGCGGTGATTGATCTGGCTAAAGAACTGGAAATGCCCCTCAGCATTGCCGAGTGCGGTGTCGGGCGTGAGGTGTTTGAAGCCCAGGTGGATCAGCTGGCCGAAAAAGCCTTCGAAGACCAGTGCACAACCACCAACCCCAAATTGCCGCTGGTCAGTGAGTTAGCGGAAATTTACCGTCAAGCTTACGAAGGTTACAAAGACTGAACAAAGCATACTCATAAAAACTTGAAAGGAGCATGTGGTATGGACAAGTGGAGAGGTTTTAAACCTGGAAAATGGATGGAGGAAGTGAATGTCCGGGATTTTATCCAGCTGAACTGGTCTCCTTACACAGGGAATGAATCATTCCTGGCCGGTCCCACGGAAAGAACAAAGCAACTGTGGGAAAAAGTACAAGTGTTATTAAAAAAAGAGAGAGAAAAGGGCGGGGTGCTGGATGTGGACACGAAAACTGTCTCCACCATCACCTCCCATCAGCCAGGCTATATCGATCAAGAGCTGGAGCAAGTGGTGGGCTTACAAACGGACGCTCCCCTTAAACGGGCCATTATGCCGTTCGGGGGCATCCGCATGGTCAAAGAAGCGTGTCGGGCTTATGGTTATGAGCTGGACCCTGGGGTGGAAAAAATCTTTACCCTGTACCGCAAAACTCATAACCAAGGGGTGTTTGATGTCTATACCCCGGAGATGAGGTTGGCCCGCAAGGCAGGCATTATTACGGGTCTGCCTGACGCGTACGGGCGGGGGCGGATTATTGGTGATTACCGCCGCGTTCCCCTGTACGGCGTCGATTTTCTCATTAAACAAAAGCAGCAGGAACTGGCCCTCCTGGAAGCAGAAGTCATGTTGGACGAAACAATCCGGGAGCGGGAAGAGCTGGCTGAGCAAATTAAAGCGCTCCAGGAGCTGAAAGAGATGGCAGCCAGCTACGGCTATGACATTTCCCAGCCGGCTGGAAATGCACAAGAGGCGGTCCAGTGGTTGTACTTTGCCTATCTGGCTGCCATTAAGGAGCAAAACGGGGCAGCCATGAGCTTGGGGCGTGTCTCCACCTTCCTGGATATTTACATTGAGCGGGATTTGCGGGAAGGCACCTTAACTGAGCAAGAAGCCCAGGAGCTGATCGATCACTTTGTGATGAAACTGCGCTTGGTTAAATTTTTACGCACGCCTGAGTACAACGAACTGTTCAGCGGGGACCCAACTTGGGTAACCGAGTCCATCGGCGGTATGGCTGTTGATGGGCGGCCGCTGGTCACCAAAACGTCGTTCCGGTTCTTGCATACCTTGGACAATCTGGGACCGGCTCCTGAACCCAACCTGACTGTGCTATGGTCGACACGCTTGCCCGAACCTTTTAAGAACTATTGTGCCAAAATGTCCATTAAAACAAGTGCCATCCAGTATGAAAACGACGACCTGATGCGTCCCGAGTTTGGGGATGACTATGGCATTGCCTGCTGCGTGTCGGCCATGCGTATCGGCAAGCAGATGCAATTTTTCGGCGCCAGGGCCAATTTAGCGAAAGCGTTGCTGTATGCCATCAATGGCGGAAAGGATGAAAAGTTAAAGATTCAGGTGGCACCCCGGTTTGAACCAATCAGGGATGAGATCCTTGATTACGAAGTGGTCAGGGAGCGTTTTGACCAGATCTTGGATTGGCTGGCCAAACTGTATATGAACACGTTGAACGTGATTCACTATATGCACGACAAATATTGCTATGAACGGATTGAAATGGCCCTGCATGACAGGGAAATTGTCCGTACCATGGCTTGCGGCATTGCCGGATTGTCCGTCGTCGCAGACTCTTTGAGCGCAATCAAATATGCCACAGTGAAGCCCATCCGGGATGAAAACGGGCTTGCTGTAGATTTCGAGATCGAAGGAGACTATCCCAAATACGGCAACGATGATGACCGGGTGGACTTTATTGCCAAAGAGATCGTCCACACCTTTATAAACAAGCTGCGCAAACACAAAGCGTACAGGGGTGCCATTCCCACCCTGTCTGTGTTGACCATTACTTCCAATGTGGTCTACGGCAAGAAAACGGGTAACACCCCTGATGGACGCCGGGCAGGAGAACCTTTTGCCCCCGGGGCCAATCCCATGCATGGACGGGACACTAAAGGGGCATTGGCTTCCCTCAACTCGGTGGCCAAACTGCCCTATCAGGATGCGTTGGACGGGATTTCCAACACGTTCTCCATCATACCCAAAGCCCTGGGCAGAGAAGAGGAAGACCGCGTCCACAATCTGAAAGGGCTTTTGGACGGTTATATGAGCCAACAGGCACACCACATTAATGTGAATGTGCTCAATCGGGAAACATTGCGGGATGCGATGGAACATCCAGAAAAATATCCTCAACTGACCATCCGCGTCTCTGGATATGCCGTTAACTTTATTAAATTGACCAGGGAACAACAGTTAGATGTGTTGAAGCGGACCTTCCATGAACAGATGTAACCATTAAATTGAGGAGTTGAGCATGCCATGGTAAGAGGACGTATCCATTCCGTTGAAACTTGCGGGACCGTTGATGGTCCTGGCATCCGCTATGTGGTGTTTATGCAAGGGTGCTTGCTGCGCTGCCAATACTGCCACAATCCAGATACTTGGGACTTGAAGGGAGGAAAGACAGTCACGAGAGAGGAATTGCTGCAAGATATGGAAGGGTACGTCCCTTACATGACTTTTTCCGGTGGTGGTGTCACTGTCTCTGGAGGTGAACCGCTGTTGCAAGCCGAATTTGTGGCAGAACTGTTCAAGGGATGTAAGGAGCGGGACATTCATACTGCTTTGGACACCTCAGGGGGTTGTTTCACCGGCCATGGGGTACAGCGCCAGATCATAGATCGTTTGCTGGAGGTCACCGATCTGGTCCTCCTTGACCTGAAGCATATTGATGAGGCCAAGCACCGATGCCTCACCGGACGGTCCAATGCTCACATCTTAGATTTTGCCCGTTACCTTGCGGAAAAGGAAACGCCTGTTTGGATCCGGCATGTGCTTGTGCCAGGTTATACCGATGATGAACTTGATTTAGTCCGTCTTGGTCAATTTATCAAGACATTGCCCAATGTGCAAAAAATAGAGATTCTCCCTTATCATCAGCTCGGTGTTCATAAGTGGCGTGCGTTGGGACTTCATTATCCTTTGGCAGACGTACGCCCGCCAACAGATAAGGGCATTCAGCGGGCCTATTTGATCCTGACTGGGAAAAGGACAACAGTCTAATCACTAACAGGCCAGCTTGATAGGTGTTTACAGAGTGAAGGATCATGGCTATAAGAGGGGAACGATTTTTTAAAAGTTATATGTGAAATAATTCACAATTCAGCTTTGTTGATCGTGCAACTTGAATGGACAAATGAATGGACAAAGGGAGTGACAGAAAATGACGACAAAAAGCGATGTGAAGCTTATTCCTTTATTGATCACGTTAGCGATTGGGATTGGTATTTGGAATATTGCTCCCCCGGCTGGATTGGAAAAGGAAGCATGGCAGCTTTTCGCCATATTTGTAGCTACGATTGTCGGGCTTATCATTAAGCCCATGCCGATGGGAGTTGTGGCTATTTTCGGTCTGACGGCGACCGTATTGACCAAAACGCTGACGATAGACGACGCACTGAGCGGTTTCAGTAATTCCGTCATATGGCTGATCGTCATCGCCTTCTTTGTTTCCCGAGGGTTTATTAAAACGGGACTCGGTTCGAGAGTGGCTTACTTTTTCGTTATGAAATTTGGCAAAAAGACGCTTGGGCTTTCGTATGCCTTGCTGTTCAGCGATCTGCTTTTGGCGCCGGCGATGCCGTCCAATACTGCCCGGGCGGGAGGGATTGTGTTGCCGATTATCCGCTCGTTGTCCGAAGCGTACGGTTCCCGGGTCGAAGACGGAACGGAAAGAAAAATCGGTTCTTTCCTGACCAAAGTGGCCTTTCAGGGCGATATGATTACATCGGCGATGTTTCTGACTGCCATGGCAGCCAACCCATTAGTGGTGAGCATTGCGGCTGAAATTACGGGAGAAACCATTTCCTGGACCGGGTGGATGGTCGCAGCATTTGTTCCCGGCATTGTAAGTTTGATCCTTATCCCGCTTGTGATTTACAAAATTTATCCGCCCGAAATTAAAGAAACGCCTGGCGCGGCAGAACTGGCCAAACAGAAGTTGGCGGAAATGGGGCCGTTGAAAAGATCGGAATGGTATATGGTCGGCGTGTTTTTCCTTATCCTCTGCCTTTGGATTTTCGGAACAAAAGTGGGGATCGACGCGACCACGACCGCTTTTATCGGATTGTGCGCGTTGCTTTTGCTTCAGGTTTTGTCCTGGTCAGACATCAAAAATGAACAAGGGGCATGGGATACGCTGGTCTGGTTTGCGGCCCTCGTCATGATGGCCACCTTTTTAAATCAGCTCGGCTTCATTCCATGGTTTAGTGGAATAATGGAAGGCAGTGTGTCCGGCATGTCTTGGGTAGTCGCACTTATTGTCTTAGCTCTAGTGTACTTCTATTCACACTATTTCTTTGCCAGCAATACAGCTCATGTCAGTGCGATGTACGGGGCATTTTTAGCTGTATTAGTTGCGGCAGGAGCGCCGCCCTTATTGTCCGCTCTGGTTCTCGGTTTCTTCAGCAGTTTGTTCGCATGCACTACGCATTACGGCTGCGGGCCCGCTCCGGTGTTTTTTGGCACCGGCTATGTCAGTCAAAATAAATGGTGGTCCATCGGCTTCCTTATCTCGATCATTCATATCCTTGTCTGGTTGGGAATCGGCGGGCTGTGGTGGAAATTGTTAGGACTTTGGTAAGAGCGTTTTTTCCTTAAGGAGGTGATGTAAGTGGCGGTGCTGATGAATGGGGTGGAATCTCCCTGTTGTTCGGCGAAGGTGGTCAAGGAATTTCGGATTGAACTTTACCATGTAGCTGATGACGAATACGAGTTGAGCGTTCCGTTTTTCATCTGTGTTAAGTGCGGCGAACCTGTCTCGCTGTTGCAAATGGCAGATATGACTGGAAGGGGGAAAAAAGATGCGTGAAATCTCGGCAGAACAAGTGATAAAGACGGTAAGAAGACTATGTATCGAGGCTGCCTGCGATTTGCCTAAAGATGTGGAGCAAGCTTTGCGGAAGGGGTTGTCTGTGGAAGAATCGCATTTTGGCCGATACAGTTTGGAGAAAATCTTGAAAAACGTGCATCTGTCCCGGGAAGAACTGGTGCCAATGTGCCAGGACACCGGAATAGCGGTCATTTTCGTGGAGATAGGACAAGACGTTCGTATTGTGGGCGGTGCTCTAAACGAAGCGATTAACGAAGGAGTTCGGCAAGGATATAAAGACGGTTATTTAAGAAAATCGGTTGTCGCAGATCCGGTTCTTTACCGGCATAATACTGGCGACAACACCCCCGCGGTGATTCATACCGAAATCGTGCCTGGCGATAAACTTAAAATCCAGGTGATGCCCAAAGGCGCCGGAAGCGAAAACATGGGAGCGGTGAAAATGTGCAAACCGGCGGAAGGATTGGACGGGGTGATGGACTTTGTTGTAAACACCGTCACACAAGCGGGCGGCAACCCTTGCCCGCCGGTGATTGTCGGCGTCGGTATAGGCGGGACGATGGATAAATGCACCCTTCTGGCCAAAAAAGCGCTGGTCAGGGATGTGAGGCAGCCCCACCCCAACAAAGAGTACGCGGAAGTGGAAAAAGTATTGCTTGAAAGAATCAATAAGCTTGGCATTGGGCCTCAGGGCTTTGGAGGAAAAGTGACAGCTTTGGCCGTTCACATCGAAACCTATCCGACTCACATCGCGATGCTGCCTGTCTGTGTCACCTTGAACTGCCATGCGGCGCGCCATAAAGAGGCTGTGTTATAAGGGAGGAAAAGAAATGAGCACGGTAAAGAAGTTAACGACTCCATTGACTGACGAACAGATCCGATCTTTAAAAGCCGGCGATCAAGTTACGATTACAGGCGTTATCTATTCGGCGCGAGATGCGGCTCATCAAAGGATGGTCGATGCTCTTAAAGAAAACAAACCGCTGCCTGTCGATCTGAAAAATCAGGTGATTTATTATGCGGGACCAACCCCGGCCAAGCCTGGAAAAGTCATCGGTTCGTGCGGACCGACCACCAGCGGGCGAATGGACGCTTATTCGCCGGCCTTGATGGAGCAAGGACTTAAAGGGATGATCGGCAAAGGGCCGAGAAGCAGGGAAGTGATTGCCGCAATGAAAAAGTACGGCGCGGTTTATTTTGCGGCTATCGGCGGGGCCGCCGCCCTGATTGCGGACACGATCAAAAAGGTGGAAGTCGTGGCTTACGAGGAACTGGGTCCGGAAGCGATTCGCCGGATGGAAGTCGAAAACTATCCTTGCATTGTCGCTGTCGACTGCGAAGGAAACGACCTGTATGAAATAGGCGTCAAACAATACAGAATCGAAGAACAGACGTTGGAACAGGAGTGAATGCAGATGTTGAAGTACGATGTGATCGTTGTCGGCGCCGGGGGAGCGGGTATGATGGCCGCTCTTTATGCGAGTAAAGACAAGAATTTGCGCGTGGCCTGCTTGTCGAAAATATTCCCCACGCGTTCCCACACGGGCGCGGCTCAAGGTGGCATCAACGCGGCGATGGGTTACCGGGACGCAACAGACTCCCCCGAGAAGCATTTTAGAGACACGGTGAAAGGAAGCGATTTTTTGGCGGATCAGGATGCGGTTGAATTTTTTACCGCCAACATGCCCGCTATCATCTCGGAACTGGATTATTACGGCGTTCCTTTCTCCCGTGATCCAAACGGAAGAATCGCCCAGCGTCCGTTTGGCGGCGCTTCAAGTCCTAGAACGTGCTATTCGGCGGACAAAACCGGCCACGTGATTTTGCATGCCTTATACGAACAATGCCTGAAAAACAACGTTGAGTTTTTGGACGAATGGTTTTTGCTGTCGCTTGTCGTGGCGGACGAAACGTTTCATGGACTGGTCGCGATGAATATCAAAACGGGCGAAATTCACCCTTTTCTGGCCAAAGCGGTTGTGATCGCGACGGGCGGGTTTGGCCGCATTTACTGGAACCGTACGACCAACGCCATCAACATGACCGGCGACGGGACGGCCGCCTGCTTCAACGCCGGCATTCCGTTAAAAGACCCTGAATTTGTGCAGTTTCATCCGACTGGATTGGCTTCTACAGGCATTTTGCTGTCGGAAGCTTGCCGGGGCGAGGGAGGCTATTTGATCAACAGGGAGGGCGAACGTTTTATGAAACGCTATGCCCCGGAAAAAATGGAGCTGGCCCCGCGCGACCTGGTGTCGCGGTCCATCGAGATGGAAATTAAAGCAGGGCGTGGTTTCGGCCAAGGTTTGGAAGCATACGTGCTGATGGACCTGAGACATTTGGGTAAGGAAAAAATTATGGAACGTCTGCCGCAAGTAAGGGAGCTGGCTATGGATTTCGAAGGCGTCGATCTCATCGATGAGCCGGTTCCGATCCGCCCGAGCTGCCATTATATGATGGGCGGTATACATGTCAGCGATTACACCACATTGGCAACGCCCGTGGAAGGGATTCATGCCGCCGGCGAATGCGCCTGTGTTTCCATTCACGGGGCAAACCGTCTGGGCGGTAATTCCGTGGCGGATGTCGTGCTGTTTGGCAAGTATGCCGGCATCGGCGCGCGCGAAAGTGCGAGGAAGCGCCCGTTTGGCCTCGAAACTTTGGTGATTAAAGAGGCAAAAAAATGGGAGAGCAAGTTTGCAACTATGCGCAATAAAACTTCAGGTATTCGTCTGGTCGATATACGCAACAAAATGGCGGAAGTGATGTGGAATTATGTCGGCATTTTCCGTCATGAGCAAGAAATGAGGGTTGCCCTGGAGACGATCGATCAACTGCTGAACGATTATGAACATGCGTATATTGGCGATCCCGCCCTTCGTTACAATACGGCTTTTGTCCATTATGTCGAAATCGGAAACCTGCTAACTCTGGCGAAAGCCGTTGTGCTAGGAGCAATAAACCGGAAAGAAAGCAGAGGCTCCCATGCAAGGGCTGACTATCCGCAAAGAGATGATGAGAACTTTCTGAAGCATACGCTAATTTATAAACGAGGCGATCGTTATGAACTGAAGTATCTTCCTGTCAAAATTACGAAATATCCACCGGAGGAGAGAAAGTACTAATGGAAAACATAACTTTTCGAATTCGGCGCTATGACGGTACTAATACATGGGTTCAAGAATATCGGCTTCCATATGAAAAAGGAAAGACAATTCTCTGGGCATTAACCAAAATCAAAGATGAAATTGATCCTACGTTAAACTTTACTTCCGCATGCAGGCATGCCATTTGCGGCAGTTGCGGTGTCAAAGTTAACGGTCATGCCTTCCTGGCCTGCAAAACGTCTTTGGATAAATTGCTCGAAACCTTTGATACATCTGTATTATACTTTGAACCTCTGGGCAATTATGACGTGGTCAGAGACTTGGTCGTCGATTGGAAGCCAAAAATGGAAAAGATGAAAAAGATAAAGCCATGGCTGCTTCCTTCCAGGGAAGGAAGCATAGAAGAGGGGTTTCGGCAAAGCAAGCAGCAATTTGCCAAAATCTCTTCCTCTACCGATTGCATTCTTTGCGGTATATGTGCTTCCGAATGCGGCCAGCTTGCCATTAATGACGGCGGTTATTTGGAGCCGTTCATCATAAACAAAGCTTACCGCTTTGCCGTCGATTCAAGGGATAACGCACCTGAAGAACACATTAGGCCCGTATTGGAAAACGAGCTGTGGAAATGTATTCATTGTATGCAATGTGTTTCAAAATGTCCGAAAGAGATCCCATTAACGGATGAAATCGCCTATCTAAGAAAAGAGACCATGAAAATGGGCGAAGTCCATAATCAGGGAGCCCGGCATGCCTACGCATTTTATCATGACGTAAAAAAATGGGGAAGATTAAACGAAATGACGCTGCCCATTAAAACGGACGGCATGGTCACCACCTTGCGCAAACGAATTCCTTTTGCTTATCGCATGATAGTCAAAGGAAAGATAAACCCGCTTCGTTTGCCTAAAGCGGTGAAAGGGATTAAAGGGGTAAGAAAAATTTACCAACAGGTAGAGGAGGAAAGCAAATCATGAGATACGCTTTCTTTCCCGGGTGTACATTGGAATCGGCGGCAGCGGAATTGATGATTTCCACCAAAAAGGTCGCTTCCGCCTTAGGCATCGAATTGATTGAATTGGAAGGATGGACTTGCTGCGGGGCAACGCATTTACAAGATGTTGACGAGCAATTGGCTCTGGCGATCAATGCGCGCAACATCGCCTTGGCCGAACAGCTGAACGCGCCGCTGCTTACCGTTTGCAACACTTGCACGCTTATGCTGCGGACGGCAAAGAAAACGCTCGATGAAAATCTACAGCTGAAAGAAATAACGAATCAAAGATTGAGCAGCGCAAATGTGGAATATCAAGGTACAAGTGAAGTGACCCACTTGTTGTGGGCCCTTATTCAAGATTATGGCCTTGAAAATTTAAGGGCAAAAGTAAAAAGACCGCTCAAGGGCTTGAAGGTTGCCAATTTTTACGGCTGTCACATCATTCGGCCGCAAGAAGTGTTGGGATTTGAAAACCATATGAATCCCCGTTCGATGGAGATGGTCGTGGAAGCGCTTGGGGCGGAGAGTGTCGAATTTTCTCAAAGGTTGGCCTGCTGCGGCTTCCACGCTGTTTTTCCAGCGGAAAAAGAAGTGATGAGACTGACAGCGTTAAACTGCTTGTCGCCGAAAAAGGCCGGTGCCCATTGCATTGTGACCCCCTGTCCTCTATGCCAGATGCAGCTCGATATGTACCAGCCCGATGCGCAAAAAGGATGCCGCGACAATATTACCATGCCTGTTCTGCATCTCCCGCAGCTCATCGGATTGGCCCTTGGATTCGAACCGGAAGAATTAGCCATTAACCGACATATTGTTGACGCGATTCCGGTGCTGCGGCAACATATAGGAGTAATATAATTTGTATTGGTGCTCATTGAATTAATTCAGCATTTATTATAGGCGGTGTAAATACGGGGGATCAGCTTCATGAGGCTGGTCCCCTTTATGGTGCCTGTTGACTGACATCGTTTGGCGGACATCGTTTCAGGGATGGAGTTGATGGTGGCTCTCTTTTGTACTAAAATTTCAGTATCGTCAGAGAGTATGGATTGTTAAAATCAGCTGGTTTTATCATAAATGAAGGGTTTACTATTGGTCACCCACAATTTGGTGAACCTGCAGTACACGGGGGTGAATCATGATGAAAACCAACGCCATGAGGTTATTGGAGCAGCATCAGGTTGAATATCAAATATTGACTTTCACCTATGATGAAACAGATTTAGAGGCAACGCAAGCAGCGAAAGAAGTCGGCCTGCCTCCGTCACAGGTATTTAAAACACTGGTACTAAATGGGGACAAGACCGGAATTGTGCTGGCTTCCCTGCCTGCGGATTGCGACTTAAACCTGAAAGCGCTGGCCCGGGCCAGCGGCAACAAAAAAGTAGAACTGTTGCCAGTTAAAGAGATCCCCAAAGTGACTGGATATGTCCGGGGAGGGGTCTCTCCAGTGGGTATGAAGAAAAATTACCTGTTCTATATTGACCATCGTGTGACAAAGGAAGAAAAAGTAGCGGTCAGCGGTGGCAAACGGGGCGTGCTGATGATGCTAAGGAGCAGAGATTTAATTAAAATCACCAATGCAGTGTTGGCAGATCTGTGTCATACAGACAGAACTAGATCATAAATCAGAATGTAAAGGGCAGGCAAGCGTGTAAGAGACACGGTTACAGGGGGAACGGAAAAATGGATTCAAGAGTTGCTGGCAGTTTGGTTCTTTTGGCGGCAGTCTTATGGGGCACGACGGGCACCGCCCAAGCCTTTGCCCCCCAAGGGGCAAGTCCCCTGGCCATTGGTGCCATGCGCCTGGCAGTGGGAGGATTGGCCTTATTATGTTTTGTACTCGTACGGGGCACCCTTAGCCGTAAAAAAGCATGGCCGCTTGGGGCTACCTTGATAGCAGCTGTAAGCATGGCCCTTTATCAGCCCCTGTTTTTTTCGGCTGTCGCTTCAACGGGAGTGGCCGTTGGAACTGTGGTGGCCATCGGCAGTGCCCCTATTTTGGCCGGGATGTTAGAATATGTTTTTCGCGGCGTTAAACCGGGCCAAAGATGGTGGCTGGCTACTGCACTGGCTGTGGCGGGCTGTGTCCTTTTGCTCGGTCATCAAGGGGAAGTGAGTATCAATATTGGAGGCCTGTTGATGGCGCTTGGGGCAGGCTTTAGTTTTGCCGTCTATACTTTGGTCAGCAAGGGGTTGCTGGCCCAACATCGGCCTGAAGAGGTTGTAGCTGTCGTCTTTAGTTTAAGTGCTGTGTTGCTGTCTCCTCTCTTATTCTTCTATGACTTAAGCTGGTTGCTGGAGATGAGGGGTTGGGCTGTCGTGTTGCATCTTGGATTGGTCGCCACTGCATTGGCCTACCTGCTGTTTGTGCGGGGCTTGACAGGGATACCTGCTGCGCATGCTGTCACCCTTTCTCTGGCCGAACCCTTAACAGCTGCGCTGTTGGGTATTTTTCTCGTCGGGGAGATATTAACATCAACTGCTAAGTTTGGTATTGCACTTTTGTTTTTAGGTTTAAGCCTTTTGACGGTCCGGTTTCGTTTCTTGCAACAGGGAAATGTCCCCAAAAAATGACCATGTGTTGTGACATAGTTCATATTAGAACCAGGGCCCTCTTGTTACGATGAAGTTACGAAACGGTTTTTCTCTTTTAAAGGAGAGACAGCCATGCATTACTTTATTTACTTTGTAATTATCGTCAGCTTTTTTGATAATTTTACCCAGTTGCCCATTATTTCGGTCTATGCTCAAGAGCTGGGAGGCAGTCCTTTTCTGATTGGCCTAGTGGTGGGCCTGTATTCCTTTAGCAACATGGTAAGTAATGTGGTTGCCGGCCGGTGGATCGACCGTTGGGGACGCAAAAAAATCATGGTGGCCGGCATGCTCATGGCGGGTGTTAGCGTGGCCTTGTATGCCTTTGTCAGCACCGCACAGCAGTTGGCTGTGGTACGCTTCTTACATGGCATAGGGAGCGGTCTGTTAGTCCCCGCTGCTTATGCCTTTTTGGGAGACCGTACCAAAGGCAAAGGACGGGGCCAGGCGATGGCCTTGTCAGGAGCCGCTATCGGTGTGGCTGCCATTGTCGGCCCGGCTTACGGGGGCATTATCGCCCAGCGGCTGGGATTGGACTGGGTGTTTGTCAGTGTGGCCATACTGTTGATCTTGACAGCAGTGTTGGTCTTCTTGTTTTTGCCGGACCATTATCAGGGTGCAGGGAGCGGGAAAGCGGATCGGTATGATCTGCTGAGGCTGTTGAAGAATCCTCAGTTGAATCAGGCTTATTTGGGTGCGTTTGCCTTGATGTTTGCAGTAGGGATCTTGACGATGATGTTACCGTTGAAAGTGGATGCTCTGGGCTTTGGGTCAGCTTTGACAGGCGTGCTGATGAGTGTCTATGGCTTGGTGGCCATTGTATTGTTTGTCTTGCCTACCAACCGCCTGTCTGACCGGCTGGGGCGCATTAAACCGATGATATACGGTTTGCTGTTGCTCGGCACGGCGTTGCTCGTCTTAAGCCTGTTCAGCATGCAGCCTGCCATGTTTATAGCCATGGTGGTGTTTGGGGCTGGCTTTGCCTTGCTGTTTCCCGCCATTGCGGCACTGGTGGTTGATCAGGCGCGTAGAGAAGAGAGGGGACGTGCATTTGGCTTGTTTTATGCTTTTTTCTCTCTGGGGGTTGTCATTGGTCCCCTGGTGGTGGGTAGTTTGGCTGTAGCCCCTGATCAGGGCTTGCTCGTAGGTGCGGTTGGGATCTTGCTGATGGGCATCGTGCTCATCGCCCGCAACCGCATGGTTTTGTTCGTCAGTCACAAGTGAACATGGTGGTGTGAGTCAAGTATTTCCGGGCAGAATTTTTTATGTCCTTCATTCATGTAAGCGGATTCATTGTTTGAGGGTACTCTCTTGGTCATCTCTTATCCCGTTTTAAAAACCAACCAATCCCTTTAATGCCCGGTACACGGGCAGATTGGCCTGACCTTTCAGGTAGGGGATGTTGTCTCTGGCCACCTGTTCGAAGGTCTTGGTCACCTTTTCTGCATAACCTTTCGGTGGTTTGTCCTCCTCCTGGCTTGTTGGCCATGCTTCCACCCGCCCAAACAGGGTTTTTAAGCCCAGGTTGTCTAAACGGGCTA